>JAEYWQ010000191.1 GCA_023428885.1 Bacillota bacterium | reverse complement strand
ATTGCATTATGGATTCGATGGGGAGATTCATATTGGAGAGCTTATCGTAAATCAGATGATCGAAAATGATATTCTTGAAATATTTAAGGAATTATTTGATGAGAAATATCCAATTGAGCAGATGGTTTTAATCGATGAATATGGCGCAGATGACGAATTAAGTATGCAAGCGAATAATACTTCAAGTTTTAATTTCCGAATGGTAGCTGGAACAACAAAGTTATCAAAACATGCCTATGGTTTAGCCATTGACATAAATCCATTATATAATCCATATGTTCGTACACAGAATGGTATACAAATAATATCACCAGATAATGCAGGGGAATATGTGGATCGAACCTTAGACTGTGAATATTACATACAAAAGGACGATGTCATATATAAGATTTTTTTAAAGCATGGTTTTACATGGGGCGGAGATTGGACTAGTTCATTAGACTATCAGCATTTTCAAAAGGTATTTCCATAACAGGAAGTGGACTTGCTCACTTTGTTTCCTTATGTTATAATAATTAGCACGAGTTTATGAAAGGTATGGGAACTTACATGTCTTATACGGCACTTTATAGAAAATTTAGACCAGATTCCTTTGATGATGTGAAGGGCCAAGACCATATTGTAACTACCCTTCGAAACCAGATAAAAGCAAAAAGGCTTGGTCACGCTTACTTATTATGTGGCACACGCGGTACCGGTAAGACCACAGTCGCTAAGATTTTGGCCAAAACGGTCAATTGTGAACGGCCAATTGATGGAAATCCGTGTAATGAATGTAGTATGTGCAAAGCGATTCAAGCTCAGACTTCCATGAATGTTATTGAGATTGATGCTGCTTCCAATAATGGTGTAGATAACATTAGGGAAATTGTTGAAGAAGTTCGATATTCTCCTACAGAAGGTAATTATAAAGTATACATTATAGATGAGGTGCATATGCTTTCAGCGGGTGCATTTAATGCGCTCCTTAAAACCTTAGAAGAACCTCCTTCCTATGTAATATTTATCCTTGCTACTACAGAAGTTCATAAGATTCCAATTACCATCTTATCACGTTGTCAGCGTTATGATTTTCATCGTATTACAATTGATGATATTTCACTACGTTTACATGAACTAATGGAGAAGGAAAATATTCAGGTAGAAGAAAAGGCCCTTCGTTATGTGGCTAAGGCTGCGGACGGTTCGCTTCGAGACGCCTTAAGCTTATTGGATCAGTGTATTGCATTTTACCTTGGTAAGACCTTAACCTATGAAAATGTGCTAGATGTACTGGGTACAGTAGATATTGAAGTATTTGCCCAATTATTGCGGTATATTCGCAATTGCTCTGTTACCGAGTGTATCTTATTACTAGAAGATTTAATTGTTCATGGAAGAGAACTAAATCAATTTACGGTAGACTTTACCTGGTATCTACGAAACTTGTTATTGGCTAAGACGTCAGAGGATATCGAGGATATTCTTGAAATGTCGGGTGAGCAGCTCTTGTTGCTAAAACAAGAAGCCAAGAGTTGTGATATCGAGCTTTTAATTCGATTTATTCGAATCTTTTCAGAATTGTCCAATCAAGTGAAATTTGCAACACAAAAACGAGTATTAATTGAGGTTGCTTTGGTTAAGTTATGTAAACCAGCAATGGAAAGGGATTATGAGTCCTTGCTGCAAAGAGTTACGATACTAGAAGAACACATGGAAAAAGGTGTTCCTATGGTGGCTCGTGTGGAAGAAGCCAAGCCAGAAAGCAGTATAAAGGAAGAAGAAGTCGTAATACCCAAAGCCTTAAGTGAAGATTTAAAATTAGTTGCCCAGAATTGGAAAGAGATACTGAAGCGAACAAGACCACTCATACGGACGGTTTTAATTGGTGCGAAAGTAGTTCCAGGAGAAGGGAATCTAATCACTCTAATGTTTGAGAATGAAGTTGATGAAGGTATGATGAAACAGGAAGCATATCTACTGAACCTTCAAAAAGCAATTGAAGAAGTCATTCATAAAGAGGTTATTATACAAACAAAAATCGTCAGCAATCGGGATGAGAGAAATCAATATCCAGACCTGACTAAAATAATAAAAAAAGTTCCAATAGAATATGTTGATTAACAAACGAAAGGAGATATGTTATGGCTAAAAGAGGAGGATTTTCAGGAGGTTTACCTGGAAACATGAATAATCTGATGAAGCAGGCTCAGAAGATGCAAAAGCAGATGGAAGAGAAAACAAAGGAAATGGAAGAGAAACAATGGGAGGCAACCGCTGGCGGTGGAGCTGTTACTGTAGTAGTATCTGGTAAAAAAGAAGTTGTTTCTGTAAAGCTGTCGAAAGAAGTAGTTGATCCAGATGACGTTGAGATGTTAGAAGATCTTATTGTTGCAGCAACGAATGAAGCACTTCGCAAGATGGAAGAAGAGTCCTCTAATGCGATGAACTCTATTGCTGGTGGCTTAGGCGGCCTTGGCGGTCTTGGTGGAATGTTTTAAGATTGCTTAAATAAAGATATCTTTGGAACAAAAGGAGTTGAAACTTCTTGGTGTACAAGGATGTCTTTTGTTTTATTAGCTAGGTTTTATTGCCCATTTGCTTTGGGTAGATGGCCAATTAACTTTATTGGTAAGGGATGTTAACAATCGGTAGAGGAAATGATTCATATTTTCTATGCAGATTAGGATTTAATAAAGTATGATAATTCGTAGAAACAGTACGAT
>JAEYWQ010000167.1 GCA_023428885.1 Bacillota bacterium | reverse complement strand
ACACGAATAACTGTACCATCGACTACCTCTCCGTTGTGTATTGTTACTAATGACTCCTCCAATAATTGTTCAAAACTCATTTCTGACATTCTAGTATGAACCTCCTTGATAATATTGTTTGGGGTGGAAGCCCCTGCAGTAATACCTACGCTACGAAAAGATTTAAGTTGATTTAAATCCAGGTCAATAAGTTTCTGTATATAGTAAGTATTTGCACATTCCTTTTTAGAAATTTCATAAAGCTTTCTAGTATTTGAACTATGCTTTCCGCCGATTACAACCATAGCATCTGAGATCTTAGCAAGCTCTTTTGCTTCCGTTTGACGCTCTTGCGTTGCGTTGCATATCGTGTTTAAAACAAGTATATCATACCCCTTTTTCTCAATAATTTCAACTAATTCTTGAAAATTCTTGTAATTAAATGTCGTTTGGGCTACAATACACAGTTTTTCTTCGAGAGAAAAATTGATTTTTGCAACTTCTTGGGTATTACATACTACAAGAGGTTGGGTTTTACACCATCCCATAATACCTTGTACTTCCGGATGCGCTTGATCTCCAATAATCACAATACGCCTTCCTTGTTCACTTTGTTCTCTTACTACCTTATGAATTTTGAGAACGTAAGGACAAGTCGCATCGACAATTGAAAATTTAGCTTTACCATTTTCCTTATATTGTTCTATCTCTTGGTAAACCTTTTCTTCAAGTCCGTGAGATCTTATCACTATTGTACCCTTGTCAAGATTTTTCAATTCATCGGTCGTGTTTACAACAATAACTCCCTTACTTTCTAAATCTTTGACAACTTCATCATTGTGGATAATTGGTCCATACGTATATACTTTTTCACCTTTTGTTATCTCTTCGTATACTTTATCCACAGCACGTTTTACACCAAAGCAAAATCCGGCTGTCTTGGCTATCTTTACTTTCATGCCGTGTCCTCCATCTATGTTATGAAAAAACCTTACTTTATGTTTAAATTAAACAAGTCAATAATCTTATCTACCACCTGATCAATTGTCATATCGGAAGTATCTACCAAGACAGCATCCTTAGCTTGACATAAAGGTGAGATCTCGCGATTCATATCTCGTTCATCTCGATCAATGATAGCTGCCTCTATTTCTTCAAGCTTGCACTCTTCTCCTTTGGCTATCATCTCATCATAGCGACGTTTTGCGCGTACAAGAGAATTTGCAGTTAGATAAATTTTTAAATCAGCATGTGGTAACACTTTTGTACCAATATCGCGTCCATCCATAACTACGCTTGTGGCTAATGCTAGTTTTTGTTGTAATTCCACTAATTTTTCACGGATTGCTTGTTTGACAGAACAAGAGGAAGCCATATGAGAGGCTTCTGGTGTACGAATCAAACTAGTCACATTCTCTCCATTCAATATAACTTGTTGCTCTCCTTGTTCAAAGGCAATCGAAATATTCACTCTTTCGCAAGCCTTATTTATAGATTCATCATTCTCAAGTGAAATCTGCTTACGAATAAGGTAAAGTCCCATAGCCCGATACATTGCCCCGGTATCGATATATATATAACCTAATTTCTTAGCGATTAATTTGGCGATGGTACTCTTTCCTGCACCTGCAGGCCCATCGATTGCAATACTATAGTTTCTCATAAAATCCTCTTTCTGCATCAACAATTTATGAATAATTGACCGCTTTATCATACTTGTCTTAAATACTATCATTTGCTCACAGACATATAAGCAAGCTACTTACATTATCTTTTATAAATCCCCAACATGTGTACCAGCCGCTGCACCAGTTGACCAAGCAATCTGTAAATTATAACCACCGGTCAATGCATCCAAGTCTAACACTTCTCCTGCGAAGAAGATACCTTTTGCTAATTTACTTTCCATCGTTGTAGGATCAATTTCTTTTACATCAATACCGCCCTTTGTGATCACTGCCTCATTGAAGCCACCCAGACGAGAAATATGAAAAGTCAGGTTCTTAATGAGATTAACTAATTTTGCCCGTTCTTCCCGCGTTATAGCATTGACTTGCTTGTCTTCAGGGATATTACTTAGTGCTATTATAATGCCTATCAATTTCTGTGGCAAGAGATGTTCCAAGGAATTTTTGAATTGTTTATTTTTAATTTCTTCAAAATCCCTAATGATTCTTGCATCTAATTGCTCATTTGACAAAGCAGGTTTCAAATCCAGCTGAAGTTCAAGTTCACAGTCATTAAAGTAAGGTAACAAAAGACTACTTGCACTTAAAATCACAGGTCCGCTCACTCCAAAATGAGTAAATAACATTTCACCAAAAGCTGAATACAGAACCTTACCTACTTTTAGTTTTTTATTCTTTGACTCTTTATTCTTAAGATCTTTAATACATACTTTAAGCTCGATGTTCTTAAGCGACAGTCCCTGTAGTTTTGATATCCAATCTTCTTGCACATGCAATGAAACTAAGGAAGGATAGAGTGAAGTAACATTATGGCCCAATCCCTTTGCAAAACGGTAACCATCACCGGTGGAACCGGTACTTGGATAAGAAAGACCACCAGTAGCTATAATACAAGCATCAGCATTTAATTTTGTCTTATTTTTTAATATAACATGGGAGAAGGCCTGATCTTTCGTTACAATCTCAGCTACCTCGGTATTCAATCTTATATCCACACCCAATTTTCTCATTGTATTATCTAAGGTTAGGATAACATCTGAGGAATGATCAGATACTGGAAATACTCGGTTTCCACGTTCTACCTTTGTAGTACATCCATTATCATTGAAAAATTGTATCGTGTCATCATTTGTAAATGAATAAAATGAACTATATAAAAACTTAGAGTTAGTTACTACATTCTGAAATAATACTTCCATCTCCGAGGCATTGGTAATATTGCATCTACCCTTACCAGTAATATATATTTTTTTCCCTAGTTTCTCATTCTTTTCAAGCAAGATCACATCGTGCTTTTGTTTTGCAGCCATCACTGCCGCCATCATTCCAGCAGCACCGCCACCAATCACTATAACTTTCATACGTATCCTTTCGAAGGGTTTATTTATTATATACAGTGTATCTAATGCAACATTAAAGCGCCTTAGATACTTAAATTTCAAATACAGAAAAAAAGACTAAGCTAATGATACTTTCTCATATCATCTGTTATAGTCTTTCCTTTCATTGTAAACTATATGATTATTAGTTATTGAGACTCTAAGTAAACATGATTAATATCATAAGCGAAATGACCAGAAACATAAGCTTCTCCCATTACTCGATAGATCACCTTATGATATTTGTCTTCCAAATTGTCTAATAAACTTTGAGCGATTGCATCTAAAATCTCACCCTCTACAGAGCTTCCAACATTCATAACTGGTGGTTGATTATCTAGAAAACTAACTATAATAGCATCATCCTGGGTAGTAACGGAATCAATTCCAATCATAAATGCCTGATCTGCCATTGATTCAACTACTTTATCCACGATCAGTTTCGGATCAATCTCCCGATCAGCAGATACAACAGCAGTTAATGCAATCTTCTCTGCCGTTTCGCCATCGATCGTATAAATGGATAATTCTTTAAATTTATTTAATTCTTCAATCGTAGGTTCAATTTCTGTCGTTGGGCTTGCTAAAACACTTGGAGTTTCTGTTATCTTAACTCCTAGGTTGTCATCATCTTTATCCACCCCATTACTGCAGGCACATACATAAATCATGCATAAAAATACGAACGCCAATAATCTCGTACGCTTTGTAACACCCATAGTACATGTCTCCTTTTCAACTTAGCACTAGTTTTTCACTAGATGTACCGTTACTTTCTATTGATAGGATAACCTGTATATATGTCATTTATATGTTAATATCACATAATAATGAATTTTTTTCACTTTCTCGAATACAATCAAGGATAAAATTCAGTGTTTGCGAAACAGTCTGCGTGCGTATTGACAAGCGATCTCCTTGTAAATTTAAGCGTCTAACATAGGTTTGATCTTGAATACAACATGCAATATAAATTGTTCCAACAGGCTTTTCATCAGTACCGCCTTCAGGTCCAGCAATCCCAGTAATGGCTGCGGTAACATCGGCTTTCGTCTGCTTTCTTAACCCCTGTGCCATCTCACAAGCCGTTTGCTCACTAACTGCACCATAATTCGCTAAGGTCTCATCATTTACGAATAAATACTTCTTTTTTGCTTCATTGGCGTAAGTTATAAAGCCTTCGTTAATCACTGCAGAGGCTCCAGCTACATTAATCAAGGTACTCATTAACATACCGCCGGTACAAGACTCTGCACTTGAGAAGGTAAACCCTCGTTCCTTTAAGAGTTTAATAAGGATTTCTTCTTTGTTCCTCATGATTTCAATCGACATAAATTAAATCCTCCCTCCAAATTATGTAGAAGTGTGTTTTAACACTCTCTCCATGCACA
>JAEYWQ010000126.1 GCA_023428885.1 Bacillota bacterium | reverse complement strand
GTGTAGTATTTGCCCTTCAAACTTTCGTAGTTAAGTTAGCTTCTGCTATTTCTGGTCTGATTGGTGGCGTTGCAATTGATCTAATTGGTATTAAGGAGGATGTGGAAAAGCAATCGCAGAGTACCTTAACTGGACTTCGTTTCTTCATGATTATTGTTCCGATGGTAGGATTGATCGCATCTATCATTTATTTTTATAAAAAATATAAGTTGGATGAGAAAACCCTGAACAGTATCACTGAAGAACTTCAGAAGAGAAAGTAGCAGAGTGGAGGTTAGTATGATCGTTTTTAAGCAAAATATATTTCAATTAGAGACTAACACAACTGGTTATTATATCAGGCTCTTGCCTTCAGGTCATCTAGAACACCTTCATTACGGAGGAAAGCTCTTCCTTGCTAGCGATGAGCAGGCACTGTGGGAAAAACATAACTTTCCTGGAGGCTGTCAAATCATCTATGACAAGAACAATTCAAGCCTTTGCTTGGATAATCTATGCTTGGAAATGTCAAGCTGGGGGAGAGGGGATACAAGAGAGCCTTTTGTTGAGTTGCTGTATGAGGATGGAAGTACGACTAGTGATTTCCTATATCAAGGATATGTGATTGATCAAGGAAAGGAAGCCTTTGAAACCTTACCTGCTTCTTACGCCAACGATAGTATTGTGGATCATCTGTGTCTGATTCTAGAAGATAAGATTCACAAAACTAGACTTGAGCTTCATTATTGGGTATATCCAGACTGTGATGTTATAAGCAGAAGTGCTAAATTAACTCAAATGGGAGAGCAAAGCGTGACTGTAAAGCGTCTGATGAGTATGCAGTTGGATTTCTCTCATAATAACTATTGTTTTACGAATTTTACAGGTGCCTGGGCAAGAGAGATGAATCGAATGGATCACCCTTGCCATCAGGGACGTATCGTAAATGAATCTGTTGCTGGCTGCTCCAGCAATCGAAATAATCCCTTTGTTATGCTATCAAGCCTTCATACTACAGAAGAATACGGAGAATGTTATGCTTGTAATTTGATTTACAGTGGAAATCATTATGAAGTAGTAGAAGTTAATAGTTATGGTAAGCTTCATTTTCTTGCGGGGATACAACCAAGAGGTTTTTCATACCTCCTAAAGCAAAATCAATCATTTGAGGCACCAGAGGTGGTATTGACCTGGTCCAATCATGGATTTGGCGGAATGAGCCATCATATGCATCGATTTATTCAAGGTCATATTGTCCGAGGTGAGTGGGCGGTCAAAGAACGGCCGGTATTGTTTAATAGCTGGGAAGCTGCTTACTTTAAATTCAATGAATCTAAGCTGCTAAAGCTGGCAAAGGCGGCAAAGGAGCTAGGAATTGAACTTTTCGTTCTAGATGACGGCTGGTTTGGAGAACGTAATGATGATACTTCCTCCTTAGGTGATTGGGAGGTGAATACAAAGAAGCTTCCTCATGGGTTAGAAGGTTTGGTAAATAAGGTGAACCGTCTCGGTCTTAGCTTTGGTTTGTGGGTAGAACCTGAGATG
Organism: Bacillota bacterium; assembly: GCA_023428885.1. GTDB lineage: Bacteria > Bacillota > Clostridia > Lachnospirales > Lachnospiraceae > Lachnoclostridium. Next base: position 3,539 of record JAEYWQ010000126.1, on the reverse strand, counting down.
GTCAATGTAAATAGCAATCTGTATCGAGAACATCCAGAATGGGCAGTGAAGATTCCAAATCAAAGCCATAGTGAGGGGCGCAATCAGCTGATACTGGACTTAAGTAATCCTCTGGTGCAAGATTACTTGATTGAATCCATGAGTAGAATATTTTCCTGTGCCAACATCCAATATGTGAAATGGGATATGAATCGTGTGTTTAGTGAGTATTATTCCAATTACTTACCTGCCAATCAACAGGGGGAGATGGCACACCGATATATGATGGGGCTTTATCGTGTGTTAGCAAGGTTGACCGAGAGATTTCCTCAGATTCTCTTTGAGGGCTGTGCTTCTGGAGGTAATCGTTTTGACCTTGGCATACTGTGTTACATGCCACAGATCTGGGCAAGTGATAATACAGATGCCATCTGCCGTGCTAAGATTCAGACTGGATATAGCTATGGATATCCAATGTCGGTATTAACTTCCCATGTTTCAGGAAGTCCGAATCATCAAACATTACGTAAAACGCCATTAGAGACAAGGTTTAATGTGGCTTGTTTTGGCATATTGGGATATGAGTGCAATTTGTCAGATCTAAAAGAGGAAGAACAAAAGACAATCAAAGAGCAGATTACTTTTTATAAGAAGCATAGAAGCTTATTACAATATGGTCAGTATTATCGTGTGAAGAATGGGGAGCATACCGATTTTGAGTCAGGTATTTATCAATGGAACGTGGTTGACCAAGACAAATCAAGTGCGATTGCATTGTTGCTTCAGGAATTAAGCACACCAAATTACGGATTTGCCTGTTTAAAGGTGCCAGGATTAGAGGAAGGAAAAATCTATCATTTCTATAAGCAAAAAAGTAAGCACAATGTAAAGGTATTTGGTGATTTGATAAATACTATGTCTCCGATTCATATTAAACAAGATTCTGCACTTCATTTTGTTGTTTCCAAGGTGGTGAAGTTACCTGGGGAGATTGAGGATTATCAGGTAAGTGGAAGTTTATTAAAGTATGCTGGGGTTCGCTTAAAGCAAGGCTACTTAGGGACGGGATTTGATGACCAGACTAGGTTGTTCTACGATTTTAGTTCACGACTCTATATCATGGAAGAGTTAAGGAATGATGAAAAGTCTAAACAGGAATAAGGGAAGGATCAGTTAATGATTCAGAGTCTAACTATGTATAAGGGAAGGATCAGTTAATGATTCAGGGTCTGTCGCAAGATTACGGATAAGGTAATTTGCAACAGACCCTGTCTTTATAAATAGGTCTTGTTTATTAATAATAAATTTGTCTTTGGCCACTAATTGTATCATTGATATCATTCGTTAAACTTTCAATGGCACCTTTCACATCTCGTTTTTCAATAAAATTGCATAGAGCAACGTTGTTTTGATATAGAGACTCGATCCCATGTAATCTGCAGAAGCGCTCCCATAAGGATAGAATCGGGACCTTAAAGGAAGAGAAGATTAATGGTAGTAAGGTATTACCCGAAAGGCAGGCTAATTCATGTTGAAAGCAAAACGCTATCTTTGATGCTTCTTCTACTGATCCAGCCTCTTTGATTTGAGTAACATAACTTTTTAAGATTGTTACTTCTTCGTCACTAATTCTTGGAATACATAATTCCACTGCTAAGGAATCCATGGCAATTCGAAGTTCCAGGATAGAGCGTATCTCTTCTCTCCTTAAGATACCACCATTATAATTCATAATCGAGATTAATGTTTCTAGAGTTCCGTTTCTGCGATAATCTGCGACGAATGTTCCTACGCGAGGTTTAATGATGATAAATCCTTTTCTTGCAAGTTCTGCAATTCCTGCATTCACTACAGCTCTGCTAACCTGCATCGATTCTGCAAGATCTCTTTCTGTTGGTAACTTTTCACCAACGGCTAATCTACCAGAGAGAATCATGGTTTCTAGTTGTTGTATAAATAATTCTTTTAGTGAAGGCGCACTCAGTTTTGTAAATTCCATTTGGTCTTGTCACTCCTTATGCTGTTTGTGGTATAACCAATTACCAAGAATTATTATATAGATATAATTACTAAAAATCAAGAAATTTATTAAAAAATAAAATGAAAAATATACATCATTTAAAAGGAAAACTTGACTTGTGCTATGTTAATATGTTAATATTTTGTCATAATCATTTCTGTTCTACTGGTATGACCAGAGGAAATTTTGTTTGAGAAGAACAGATAAGAGCGTAAAGATATGGTTGCATAGTCAACAGATAGGAGAGTGTATGGAACAGTTTAAAGTACTAGAGATTAAACAAAGTGTATTTGAGAATAATGATCGCCAAGCAGATCTACTTCGAGAGAGTTTAAAGAAAGAAAAAACCTTCTTACTAAACCTGATGTCTTCTCCTGGAGCCGGAAAAACCACAACACTTACAAGAACAATTGAGCTATTGAAAGACAAGATGAAGATTGGTGTAATGGAAGCTGATATCGACTCTGACGTAGATGCTCACACGATTTCTAAGACAGGAGTAAAGGTAATACAACTCCACACCGGCGGTATGTGTCATTTGGATGCGGACATGACCAAACAAGGGTTAGAGGGTTTAGGTACAGAAGGACTTGATTTAGCCATCCTGGAAAATGTGGGAAATCTGGTATGTCCAGCAGAGTTTGACACCGGAGCGGTGAAGAATGCGATGATTCTAAGTATTCCAGAAGGTGATGACAAACCTCTGAAATATCCTTTGATGTTTTCTATTGTAGATGTGGTATTAATTAATAAGATTGATGTGTTAGAGCATTTTGACTTTAATATGGAAGACTGCATGGAGCGTATAAAGAAGTTAAATCCAAAGGTTCAGATCATTCCAATCTCCTCAAGAACAGGTCAAGGAATCGACCAATGGGCGGATTGGTTAAGCGAAGAGGTTGCAAAACATAATCAGGGATTTTAGCCCTTAATCTAGTTAGGCGCATTCACTCCTTTGCTTTGTACAAATTCCCAGTTTACAAATTAAACAAGGGCTAGAACCCTTAATATCACGGAGGTAAGCTATGGCGGTAAATCAAAAGATATTAGAACTTGCGAATCACATTAGTAGAAAGAAAATTGGGGCCAAGGATCAGATTCTATCTACAGATCCAGAGTATATGATTTTAGAACCAGTAGTAACAGATGAGATGGCTGAAGTTGCTCTTTGTATGCAGATTCGTACGAAGACGACTGCAAAGGAACTTGCAGCACTTTGTGGAAAATCAGAAGAAAAAACGGAAGAATTGCTTTGGGAATTGGCCAAAGCTGGTGTTTGTTTTGTTAATAATATTAACGGTGTAGATACATACTGGTATGATACCTGGGTTCCTGGGATCATGGAAATGATGGTAAACAATCAGGAAAATGTGAAGAAATATCCGCAGATTGCTGAGGCTTTTGAAGCTTATGGCAGAGTAAGAGGGCCAAGAACAGTAGGTGCTTTCCCAGTAGGTGTTGGCTTAATGCGTGTTATTCCAATTGAGAAAGCAATCGATGGAGAAAGCAGAAGAGCATCCTATGAGGAAGTATCCAAGTA
>JAEYWQ010000065.1 GCA_023428885.1 Bacillota bacterium | reverse complement strand
AGGCCAAATTGAACGCCACGACATTACACGAAACCCACGTGTATGTCTTAGTCGTACAATTTGGCCTCTTGTTTTTTCAACAGTGTACTTAGAGAAATATATTCTGCCCTGTGCAGCGACTTCTCCTGGTTATTGGAAATGATCTTGTTTGAGCGGTTATAGTGATAGAGGGATGGTGTCACACATGGCGGATATCTAGTCTTCAAGTTTCTCTAGGAGACTTTCTGTTAGTTGGACGATTTCGGATTCTTTTTGAAGTACTTCTTGTAGTAGAGTTACTTGGCGTTTCCGAAAGGCTTGGGTGTAGTTGCGGCGGGTGTTGATTTCATTATAGTGGATTGTTTCTGTGCTTGTTTGCTTTGATTGGGTTCTGAAAGTGGTGAGGTCATTGGTGATAGAACTGTAGAGGTCTACGATGGTGCATAATTCGTCTTGAAGGGTGAGTGGTAAAAGTTCTATGCAGTTCTTTAGGTATACTGTTGCGCTGCGACGGGCATCTATTAGGTTAAGTAGTAGAGCATCATTGACACTAATTCTTCGATCTATGTCTTCCATAGAGCTGAGATTGTCCCATAGTTTTTCATCTTCAAGACCGTGAATCCATTGCTGATAAGCTTCCTTACCTTGGTAGTAACCTCGCTCACAGCTAGCATGATAGGATGCTATTAACGTTTTTAATGAAGATAACAGGCTATCATATTCTGATGGTTTCTCCAACTTATCACCAAAATGTGTAATTAAGAATGGCCAGAAGTCAGACTCTAAATAATCACAGGTCTCATTTAGATATTCTTTGTCAAAATACGTTCTACATAGTAGCACTTTTCCATCTTCCTTAAAACCTGTGATAACTCCCCATTCTGGTGCGATTCTTAGATTAATGGCGATTACTGGACGTCCTCTTTTAATATCCACAACGATTCTTTGCCGTTCTTCCCAACGATTTTCTTTTTCAAGTCTTGCTCCCCAGATCGCTTTGTATCCAATCGCCTGAAATAAAATCGATGAGTAGTCAAATGCTACTAGTGCATCCACTGCACTCCAATCCCATACTGGAGTGAAGGCCAATCGGTAGCAAGCCCCCGACATTCCCATAATCTGTTCATATGAATATGGTTCACCCATATAATTGAGAGCCCCTACTACTGCTCCTGCCCAGGTGCAATCCATACCCTTTTCCCATTCTAGTGGTTGTATACCTGATAAGATACAAGTGCTCGTATCCTTAATATAAAACTCTGATTTATCCTTTCTATAACATAAAGTTCTCTTCTCTGGGCAGCTAATTGCCTGAATTCCTTGTTCATTCGTATAAATCAAAGTTAGATATTCTGTATCATCAGACTTTGGAGAGCTTGGAAAGCTTTCATGATTAACATAGATTTCATCCCAGTTGAAATACTCGTAATGCTTCATTTTACCCAAACAATCCCGGTAATCCTCTTTGTTACCATAGAAAGCTCCTATCATCTGCAGCTGCTTCTTATATTGATAAGTTTTACTTTCAAAAGTAAGCTCTAAGAACTCATTTTCTAGCTTAAATTCATAAAAGTTTCCCTCTGGTGTCTGATAGGTAACAAGAAGTAGTTTTATTCTATTACTATCTAACTTTACGCCCAAGAACTGTGGGCTAACCGACATATATAACTTATTTCCATTGATATTACTACTAAGGATTCGAGTTACGTCATAGAATGTGTTACCATCCGTTAATACAGCCTTTAAAATCACCAGCTCCTGTGGTATCAAAATAGAGTCAATGGAAGTATCTAAAATCTGAGCTAGTGATGGTAAGATTGAAGCTTCTGGCAGGCATTTTCCATTCTCCCATTTGCTTACCGCTTGTGGAGATACCTTTAGCAGCTCGGCGAATTTCTCACCTGTCAGTCCTTTTGCTTTTCTTAGAAGGGCAATCTGATTTCCAACTTTATATGTATCAATCATATGTATTCTCCTATTGTTTTTTTCAGCGCTGTAAATTCATTATAATGACTTTAGTCCATGATTACCATAACTAGTTGTTCAAAAATAAATCTTACAACTAAACCTGAGGTTGATAGAAACTACAAGGTAACATAAGTGATAAAAGAACGGGGAAGTCGTCACCCCGAGCAGATATGATTTCTCACGTACACAGGTGATAAAAACAAGAATTACATTGATTCCTTAGCTTTCGAGCAAATAAAAAAGGAAATGAAGTCTTACATCACTCCTTTTCCTTATTATATTTATTAAATCTTATTACTCAACTGAAAACTTGAAGATGGTTACTGTTTCAAACTCTTCATGGGCTTTTACCACTGGTGATGGGAAGTTTTTGATGTTGCAGGCATTTGGATAGTATTGAGTTTCAAAGCAAACACCATCTCTTTTATGATAGAGAGCATTTTCTTTCCCTTTTTCAGAAACTATAAAGTTACCTGTATAGAGCTGCATTCCAGGAAGATCAGTAAAAACTTCCATCAAACGCCCGCTCTTAGGATCATAGAGCTCTGCGACCTTTTCGATATCATCACCTGTGCAGTTAAGTACATAGTTATGATCATAACCCAAAGCCATCTTCAGAGGATCATAATCAGCATTAATGTCTGCTCCAATTCTCTTTCTCTTTCTAAAATCCATAGGTGTATCAGTAACGTCGATATATTCTCCATTCGGGATTAAGCCTTCTTCAATTGCTGTAATCTTATCAGAATCGATCCAAACTTCATGTTGCTCTATACTGCCAGTATTGTGTCCAGCTAAGTTAAAGTAAGAGTGGTTGGTAAAGTTAACGATGGTATCCTTATTAGAAACACCATAGTATTCCATTACAAGCTCATTCTCATTGGTCACAGTATAAGTAACAGAATAGTCCAAATTGCCAGGGAAACCCTGCTCCATATCTGGACTTAATCGAGAAAATTCAACGCTAATTTCATCATCATCTTCAAAGATCTCTGTTTCATACATGAATTTATTAAAGCTCTTATTACCACTATGAAGATTGTTCTCTCCATCGTTCTTTTCGAGTTCATATACCTTATCTTTAATGGTTGCTTTTGCGTTCGCAATACGGTTGGCATGACGACCGATAAAAGATCCAAAGCCAGGAGCATTCTTTTCATAGTCAGCTAATTTATCATATCCCAAAACAACATCTGCTTTCTTTCCCTGCTTATCAGGTACTAGCACACTGATAATATTCGCGCCATAGTCGGTTAATACTACTGTCATCCCATGATCATTTGTGATCGTAAACGTTGATGCCTTTTCACCTTCTTTTGTTGTTCCAAATGGTTTTTTTGATATTTTCATACTCTGAACCTCCTAGTTTCATGAATTATGTTCTTGATAATTCACACTAACCTAATATTTATGTATTTTTTTTATGTTAATAGAAGCTTTTAGTGGAATCAAATTTTCCGTATTGCTACAAAAAACGCCTCAAACCTTACGGTTTGAGGCAAGTTCTTCTTACAAAATCCTCTTACAATATAGCTAATTCTTTATAAAGTTTTACAAATTATATAATAGAAAAAGGTACACTGAAAGTAATGAAATTATAATCTTGTTACGTTAGTAGCCTGTGGTCCCTTAGCACCCTGAACAACTTCAAATGATACTTCTTGGCCTTCTTCTAATGACTTGAAGCCATCCATGTTAAGTCCTGAGTAGTGAACGAATACATCGTTACCTTGCTCGTCAGAGATGAAACCGAAACCTTTTTGATTGTTAAACCACTTTACAGTACCTTTGTTCATGAGAAAATCCTCCAAAAAAAATAAAATATTGCTGCACCCCATAAGCTTTAATGCATAGATTGCAACACATACATAATATCATTCATTGTAAAAAATGTCAATGATAATTTGTGTTTGAAGTGGGGTGTCAAGTAAAATAAAAATAAATAAATATAAATATATTTACGATAAGTATATCCTAATTAGTTGAAAATTATGTTACTTTTTCTTAAGTGCTATAGCTATTTCAATACATGGTAATAAGTTCTACTAAGCAAAAAGGGATGTCTTTCTCATAATTACCATATATAAAACTTGATAAGTAAACAAAGAATCACTTGTAATAACAAGATAGCTGGCATTCCATATACAAAACTTCTATGTTTTGTCTTATGACGAAAACTATACATACCTAGGATAGACCCGACGCTACCGCCTAACAATGCAATTAAGAATAAGGTCTTTTCTTGAATTCGCCATTGATTCTTTTTGGCTCTACTTTTATCAATTCCCATACTGCAAAATCCGGTGATCGTTAAAATCACCGGATATAAAATCAGTAGGGCCTTATACCACTTCATCAAACTTCCTCTGCAGTTTGTTCTGATACTTCAATTCCAAGTTCAAACAACTGCTTATCATCAACAACATTTGGTGCATCTGTCATTAAACAAGAGGCATCCTTTACTTTAGGGAAGGCAATTACATCACGAATGGAGTCTTCTTTCGCCATTAGCATTACCAATCGGTCAAGACCATATGCCAAACCTGCATGTGGTGGAACACCATATTTGAATGCATTTAACAAGAAACCAAAACGCTCATATGCCTCTTCCTTGGTGAACCCAAGTACTTCAAACATCTTCTCTTGAACATCATTCTGGAAGATACGAACGCTTCCACCACCAACCTCGGTACCATTTAATACGATATCATATGCCTTAGCACGGACACGGCCTGGGTCTGTGGTTAAGAATTCTAAATCTTCATCCATAGGCATTGTGAATGGGTGATGCATTGCGGTATAGCGTTTTTCCTCTTCTGAGTACTCAAGTAATGGGAATTCTGTAACCCATAAGAAGTTGTAATCGTCTTTATTAATCAAATCTAACTGTTTTGCAATCTCAATACGAAGGCTGCCTAATACATCATATACCACCTTGTTTTTGTCTGCAGCAAATAGTAATAAGTCACCTGCAGTTGCCTCCATGCCAGCAACCAATGTTGCTAATTCCTCTTCGGTCATGAATTTTGCGAAGGAGGATTTATATGTGCCATCTTCGTTAACTGCAAGGTAAGCAAGACCTTTTGCACCATAACCTTTTGCAAACTCAACCAAAGCGTCAATTTTCTTACGTGGCATATCAGCTTGACCTTTTACATTTATACCACGAACGGAACCGCCAGCTTCTAATGCTGATGTAAATACAGAAAATCCACACTTTGCAACGATACTTGATACATCCATTAATTCCAAACCAAATCTGGTATCTGGTTTATCAGAACCATAACGATTCATTGCTTCTTTGTATGTCATTCTTTGAATTGGAATTTTAACATCAATGCCAATGGATTCTTTGAACATCTTCTGCAACAGTCTCTCATTTACACCAATAACATCGTCTACATCAACAAAGCTTAACTCCATATCGATCTGCGTAAACTCAGGCTGACGGTCAGCACGTAAGTCCTCATCACGGAAACACTTAACAATCTGGAAATAACGGTCATATCCACTACACATTAATAATTGCTTGAAGATCTGAGGTGACTGTGGTAGTGCATAGAAATTACCCAGATGTACACGGCTAGGTACAAGATAGTCTCTTGCTCCTTCCGGAGTTGACTTAGTAAGCATAGGTGTTTCAATTTCTAAGAAGCCTTCCTCAGCTAAGAACTGTCTGGTTAAAGTTGCTACCTTGCTACGTAAAATCAAATTGCTCTGTAAATCAGGTCTTCTTAAATCAAGATAACGATATTTCAAACGTAACTCTTCCTTGGTTTTAGAATCCTCTTCAATTGGAAATGGAGGTGTTTCAGCTTCAGAAAGAATACGAAGTTCCTTTGCACGAATTTCAATTGTTCCAGTTGCAAGATTTTCATTGGCTGCACCAGAACGCGCCTCTACCTGGCCTACCACCGCAATTACGAATTCACTACGTAGCTTGCATGCCTTCTCAAAATTCTCTGCTCCACAGTCGCTTTCTTCGAAGATAAGCTGTAATAAACCAGAACGGTCTCTTAAATCCACGAAGATAATGCCACCCTTATTTCTACTTTTTTGAACCCATCCCATTACGGTTACACTTTGACCAATATTGCTACTATTTAATTCGGTACATCTGTGACTTCTCTGCAAGCCCTTCATTGACTCTGCCATGTCAACATCCTCCTAGATATATATTATAATATAAACTGAATTAATCCATCTTCAGATTCTAACATCATATTGCATAAATTACTTAGAAACTTTCAGAATATATTCTGCAATCTCATCAAGCCCTAATTCAACCTGTTCCCCAGTTTCCATGTTTTTAACATTTGCCTTCTGATTTGCAATTTCATCTGCTCCTAGAATGACTGTGTTCTTAACATTTAACTTATTTGCATATTTCATCTGGGCCTTCACAGAACGATCCATATAATCGGTTTCAGCAATTACACCTTCTTTACGAAGCTTTGTGACTAGCTGGTAAGCCTTAGCCTTAGCTTCCTGGCCTAAGATACCTACATAAAGCTGAATTGCTTCTTGTTGTGGTAATTCTACCCCTTCTTTTTCTAAGAAATAAAGAATACGCTCAATACCCATACCAAATCCTACACTTGGTATATCCTGTTTTTCGTCGATCTCATGAACCAGGCCATCGTAACGACCACCGCCGCATAGGGTGAAACCATCTTCATTCACGAATTCAAACACAGTCTTAGTATAATAATCAAGTCCACGAACAATGTTAGTGTCTATTTCATAAGGAATATCAAGACTTGTTAATAATTGTTTTAACTCTTCAAAATGAGCGGAACACTCTTCATCCAAGAAATCAATAGTACGAGGAGCATCCTTTACAATCTCATGGCACTTTTCTACCTTACAATCGATGACACGAAGTGGGTTTTTCACCATACGCTCTTTACAGGTTGGGCAAAGATGTTCTTCATGTTGTTTTAGATACTGAAGTAAGGCTTCATTATAAGTCTGACGGCAATTTTTACAACCAATGCTGTTGATATGAAGCTTCGCTTTCTTTAAGCCAATCTCCTGAATAAAGGTAGTAATTAAGGTAATTAACTCTACTTCTGCCAGTGGGCTCTTGGAGCCTACAAACTCCACACCAAACTGGTGGTGCTGACGAAGTCTTCCGCTTTGAGGTTTCTCATAACGAAAGGCTGGTGTTACATAGAATAACTTGGTTGGTTGAGTTTCCGCATATAAGTTATTTTCCAGATATGCACGAATTGCACCTGCAGTACCCTCAGGCTTTAAGGTAACACTTCTTTGACCTTTATCCTCGAAGGTATACATTTCCTTTTGAACAACATCTGTGGTTTCACCAACGCCTCGTTGGAATAACACTGTATGTTCAAATACTGGTGTAATAATTTCTTTGATATTATATACTTTACAAAGCTTTCTCGCTAATTCTTCAATTAGTGTTCTTCTATACATATCCTCTCCGAACCAGTCTTGGGTTCCCTTGGGCCGCTGCGTAATCATATCTCATTTCCTCCCTATCATTTTGAAGTTAATTAATACAGCTTTGTAATCACAAACTGCTTTTTGCAATATTAAACTGCAGATTTTGTCGTTCCTCTATTCACTTCCTGAATGTATTGCTTGATCCGATCAAACTTC
>JAEYWQ010000040.1 GCA_023428885.1 Bacillota bacterium | reverse complement strand
CTCATACTCATGATCTCTTCTTTTTTCTACTGGTAGAGAACCTGTGTCTAACTTGTTCTCCTTTTCCAAGAAAGAGCTATAAAAAGTCAAGTAAGATTGGTATAATTGGATCTCATTTAAAGCTTCTATGGTAGTTCGAAGAGAGCTGTTCATTGTCTTCATAGCTCCTACATATTTGGTAAAATAACCGATGGATACCGCACCTACGTATGTCTTTACAAGTACAAATAGGTAGCCAAGTAAGAGTACAAGATCATTTATGATTGAAGTAACAATAAGAAAACCTTTCTCGGCATTCCAATACCTTTGGTAAAAAGCATTGATATCAATACTAAGCTTTTTCATTTCTGTGTATATCATATCCTTCATTCCGTAGAGGCGGATTTCTTTTGCTATGGTTACATCCATTGGCAGATTCCAAGCTAAGTATTCCATCTTCTGACTTACATCCATGATCTCATAATGCATCTTGATATTTTTCTCGTTCATACTTCGAGATAATTTACCATATATGATGACTAATAGAATAAGAAAGATTCCTATTAATACAAAGGAGCCCGTCTTCGATACAAGGATTCCCAGGATGCCATTTGCCTGAACTTCTTTGACACAAAGTTGAAATATCACTCCTATGGATGCGAAAAAGCCAATAATTCCAGTTAAGAAATTATTGAAGCTCAGCATATACATACCAAATCCACCATTCCTAGATACATTATAATCTGCTGCCTGGAACTCCTCTAGATTCTTCTTATCCTCAAAGGTCTCATTATCCAGGGAAATAGCTTTTAATAAAATCTTAGAGTTACACAATCGATTGATTGTCATACTTTTCCCTTCTAAGATTTTTTGAAGATAACTACCAATGATTCCAACAAGTAAGCTTAATATAAGCATAGCTGCTGTTTGAACCCCTGCCAGCTTCCAGAGTTTTAAGATCAATGAGTCGATGATATAAGAACTAGCAATTATGATGATAAAAGGTTCCAAGGCTTTCACTATCGCAGCCAGCAGATAGATTGGTATGATATGTTGGTCGAGGGAGTGAATCATCTTTAGCAGTTTGATTGACTTCTGAATTTCTTTAAATCCCTGCTTCATACTTCTCTACCTCCTTTTGATAGTAATGAGATTGAATACGGTACATTTCTGCATATTTTCCATCTAACTTTATCAAAACATCATGATTTCCTTCTTCAATAATCTTACCCTGCTCCAAGAAAAGAATCCGATCACAAAAACGGGTAGAACTTAAGCGATGGGAGATGAAAATCGATATTTTATCCTGACATAACTTTGAATACTCTTCATATAGTTCACTTTCTGCGATTGGGTCTAGGGCTGCAGTTGGCTCGTCCAGTATTAGGATTGGTGCATCCTTATACAATGCCCTGGCTAACATCAACCTCTGTGTCTCCCCTCCAGACAGTTTTATCCCTACTGGATCAAGAATCTTCGTTAAGTTAGTGTGCATGCCATTCGGTAAGGTTTGTACCTTATCCCATAACTTGGCTTGCTGTAGGCTTTCAATCACTCTCTCTTCATCGTATTGATTTGGATGCCTATCGTTTGCATCCACAGCTGCAAAAGCACGGCTATATCTGCTATGGTTCGTATCCTGCTCCATTTGCTCTCGTTCTTTTGTTGTCCATGTGCAAGATACATTTTTTGCAATGGAAAATGGAAGGACATGAACATCCTGAAATAGAATAGACAAGTAAGAGTAATGTTCCTCCTTGCTCATAGCTGCAATATCTCTTCCATCTATTAAGATGCGTCCACCACTCAAAGGATATAAGCCACACAGTAGTTTCATCAAGGTAGTTTTTCCGGCTCCATTCATACCTACTAGGGCTAACTTCTCTCCTGCTGATATACCAAGAGAAAAATGATCAAATATTAACTGCTCTCCATATCCGAAACTGATATCTTCAAACGTAATGTTATAACAGTTTTCAGCTGATACCATTTCCTTATGGTCATGTTCCTTTTCCTCCTCACCTACATAGTCCCAAAACATTGAGATTCTGTCATTGATTTTACGTAGGAAGGTATAGCTTTCCACAATCTGACTGATCCAAGCCCCGAACCCAGCCACAAGACCAAGATATAAGATAAATTCAGCAATCTCTAACTTGCCTTGCAGCAGCTGATAGATTAAGAAGCCATAGGCAATCCCATCACGAAGTAAGGAGCTTAGGCACATGACAATATTTCCATAGTAATGATGCTTCTGCACATCACCGTATATGTAGGTTGCTTCCTTCGTATTCAGGTCTAATGCTTTTTTAAACCAATGATACATATGATACATGCGAATATCCTTCGCCTTTTCGGTATTGATGGACTCCTTTTTCAGATACCAAAAACGACTGCCGTTTTCCCAAAAACCTTCCATATGCTCTAATTCATAACGAATCGCTCGAAACCTAGCATAACAATTCATCACAGCGGTCAGAATTAGTATCAATAATAGGACTGGATGAAGCCTGGCTGCATACACTGCGTATAAGAGAAATCCACCCAAATTAATAATCAACGCACTGCTATACAAATATAAGCCTCTGATCCCAGAGTAATGATTCATTCCGTCACCTTGGTTCAAACAGCCAATCACTTCCCATAGTTGCTCCCTCTTCTTACCATCCTCAAACTGTAAGATATCACAGGTTAACAACTTCCTTTCAAGTCTTCTCCAATATTGAATGTCACTGATCATAATA
>JAEYWQ010000400.1 GCA_023428885.1 Bacillota bacterium | reverse complement strand
TTTTTGGTACTAATATAGCACTGGAACATGTTAGCATTACCTTTCAGCCAGAAAGAATCTATGGCTTGCTGGGGAGAAATGGAGCAGGAAAAACCACCTTATTAAACCTAATAACTAACCGTATCTTTGCTAACAATGGAACAATTACGATTGATGGGTTATCAGCCATGGAGAATGATGAAGCTCAAGGTAAGATCTATATGATGAGTGAACAGAACTTTTATCCAGAAAATTATACAGTGAAGAATGTCTTTTACAGTGCGAAATTATTCTATGAGGAATTTGATGAAGAGTTTGCCTACGAGTTATGTAATCGATTTGAACTAAATCCTAAGAAAAAAATAAGAGAATTATCCACAGGATACACTTCCATCTATAAGGTGATTACTGCTCTATGCATCAATGTTCCTTATATCTTATTAGATGAGCCGGTACTGGGTTTGGATGCTAATCACAGGGACCTATTTTATCGTTGTTTACTAGAAGCTTACGCCAAAAAGCCAAGGACCTTTATTATTTCAACCCATCTAATTGAAGAAGTTTCCAATGTCATTGAAGACGTTATTATTATCAAAGAAGGGAAATTACTTCGTCATCAAACCTGTGAAGAACTACTTCAATGTGGCTTCTCAGTCTCTGGTAAGGCAAGTGAAGTTGATGTCTTTGTTCAGGGAAAGGAAATCATTGGTTCTGATAGCGTGGGCGGACTTAAGACGGTGAGTGTACTTGGAAAGTTAGATAAGAAAAGTGTACCAAGCTCTCTAGAGATTAGTAGATTGGACTTACAAAAATTATTTATACAGTTAACCAATTAGGAGGTGGGACTAATGAAAATAAAGCAGGCAGTTATCTATCGATTAAGAGATGTAAAAAAGTCGGTCATTTCCTTCTATCTTATCATTTTTGCGTCTTATATCTTATTAAGCATTCTTACCAGAATTGAATCGGTTCATGTGACTCAGATGAGTAGTTTAGAAATGGCAACTATGATCTTTCTCCTATGTATTGGTCTAAACTCATTTAAACCCATATTTTATTTGTTGGTACAAAATGGTGTATCCAGGAAAACCATGTTTTATAGTTTTATGATTAGTATGCTGGTTTCTTCCGCTGTTATGGCTTTCATTGATTCTGTCATATATTCGCTGGTCGAAACAAGCCTAGGAATCAGCTCTTTATTTGAACAATTATATGTTGGACTGTATGAGGAGCAACTTGTAGTTAGAATCTTCGTCACCTTTGTATGGGCCTTATGTGCATATTTTGCATTTGGAGTCATTGGATACTTTATTAGCATTTTGTATTATCGAATGAATAAGTCCTTAAAGCTTATTGTTTCAATATCAGTACCATGCTTATTGTTTATTGGCTTACCGATCATCGATACCTATTTCAATGGTAAGGTTACTCTAATGATAAGAAAAACATTTGACTTTTTCTTTGGAACTGGAGCCAAGCCTAATCCTTTTATCAGCGCGATTAGTTGTTGTTGTCTTAGCATTATCTTTCTGGCCCTATCTTTTGGTTTATCTAAGAAGGCAGTAATCAAAAGAAGTTAGTAAATAGAAAATATTGGATTTATATCTGGGGTGTGATATAATAAGGAGAAACAGCTAATTCACTTATTTTCCTTAATATGAAAGGGGTATTTACATGCGTTATAAGATATTTGGGGAGACATTACCAGCGGTATCTATGTTGTTAGAGCCAGGGGAAAGCATATACACCCAATCAGGTGGTATGACCTGGATGAGCGATGGGTTTCAGATGGATACCAATATGAAAGGTGGTTTAGGCAAGGGAATTGGTAGAATGTTCTCTGGTGAATCATTATTTATGGCTACCTATACCTCCACCAGGCCAAACAGCGAAATATGCTGTGCGTCCACTCTTCCAGGGGCTATTATTCCATTAGAGATTGCACCGGGTAGAGAGTACATCTGCCAGAAAGGGGCATTTCTTTGTGCACAACCTGGAGTTATGCTATCTGCCACAGTAACTAGAAGTTTAGGCGGGGGATTCTTCGGAGGTGATGGTTTTATACTTCAAAGATTGAGCGGCCAAGGAATTGCTTTCTTAGAACTGGATGGAACTATAGTAGAAAGACAGCTTCAACCAAATGAGATTATAAAGGTAGATACTGGAAATGTTGCTTGTTTTGAGGCGGGAGTTAGCTACGAAGTGGAACGTATCAAGGGATTTAAGAACATCTTCTTTGGTGGAGAAGGCTTATTCTTAACAGTTCTTCGTGGACCAGGTAAGGTTTGGCTACAAACCATCAATGTTAGTGGTATTGCAGGGAGGCTTTCACCTTTCTTTCATAAGAATGTTGATTAATTAGGAGGATAGATAACCGGAAGAAACACGCTATGCGAGTTTCTACGGTTCGCGACAGTCGGACATAAGAAGAAACATAGTTCTTTGTTTATTCTTATGTCCTCGTTGTTTCGCGCAAATAAGAGAGCTTAAGGTACTTAAACAAATGTGATAAGTATCTTAAGCTCTCTATATGTAGGACTCCCCTGTTAAAAAAAAGACATACTTATATTATACATACTTTCTAATAAATTACAAGTATAAATTCTTTATATATAAGTTTATCCTTGTTAAATGACAAATTAAACTTCACAAAAAGAGTAGACAGGTTTGATAATTTATGTTCTGTGTAACTAACATGAATTACCTTGATGACATACAGGGGTGAAGTAAGACAAGGAAACTTGTATTCAAAGCGGCGATATGGTATTCTAAAAATAGTGATACAAGGTTCGATGATGGAGGAAGAGGAACATGGAGAGAAGAGATAAAATTAATTATTACTTGGATATTGCAGAATCAGTATCCAAACGAAGTACTTGTCTTAGAAGAATCTATGGTGCTGTTATCGTAAATCATGATGAAATCATTGCAACTGGTTATGTAGGTGCACCAAGAGGAAGGAAAAATTGTAGTGATCTAAATTTTTGTATTCGCACAAAATTAGCTATACCAAGAGGGGAACGCTATGAACTTTGTAGAAGTGTTCATGCAGAGGCAAACGCTATCATTAGTGCCCCAAGAGAGAAAATGTTAGGTGCAACTATCTATCTGGTAGGATTCGAGGTAGAATCGATGAACTATATCTCCAATGCCAATAGTTGTTCCATGTGTAAACGCATGATTATCAACGCTGGAATTGATAGGGTGATTATTCGAGATACGAAAGATCAGTATCGGGAAATTATGGTTCAGGAATGGATAGATCAGGATGAGTCATTAGAAGGTGTTCTTGGTTATTAGTAAGTTAATACTGTGAAGACGTGGCTGAGGTATTAGGATTATTGAATACATAAAGAGAAGCAAATAAAAGCGGTTGTTTTGCCAAGGGGACTGGGATGCTGTCACATAACAAGAGTGACAACATCCCAGTCCCCCTTGGTGCACATAAGAGTTCAACAAACCCCGTTAAAAAAATCACGATATTACTTGTAGAAATATCATTAAAATAC
The DNA here is from genome assembly GCA_023428885.1 of Bacillota bacterium. Lineage (GTDB taxonomy): Bacteria > Bacillota > Clostridia > Lachnospirales > Lachnospiraceae > Lachnoclostridium. The sequence goes on along the minus strand of JAEYWQ010000400.1, from coordinate 1,134 downwards.
GACATTATCTGATTATTTACTTGTTTTATCGATATAATAACAGTATAATTAATTATAGATATTTGTACAATTACTTCAATCGATTTCTTTGGAGGAGAGAATATGAAACCAATAGATAATGAAGAGCAAGCCAACTATGATGAAACGATGTCTGATACGTTGGAGAATACACTTGATCATGAAGCTTTAAACACAAATTTATACGAAGAGCCTATGATTGATAAAGCACAAGATATTGCGGAACATGAGGAGAATAAGAATTCAAGTGAATTCAAAAAGAAGATGGAAGAACGCCGCGAGAAAGTAAAAGCGAAGCGTGAAAAGTTAAAAAAAGAGTTGAAAGAAGAAATACAGATCGTGATGGAAGAGACCAAAGAGAAACCAGAGAAGAAGTTAAAAACTGGATTCATGGGAAAATTAAACAGTATTCGAATCAAATTGATTTTAGCATTCTTAATACCGATCGCTTTTATTATCATACTTGGTAGTATGTCTTATATCAATGCATCGAAAGCCTTAGTGTCCAGTTATGAGCAATCCACATTTAATTCGGTAGTTACAGCACGAAACTATCTTGATTTAGCTACAAATGCTATTGAATTACGATTGACTCAGCTAAAAGGCTATGATAGCTTAAAAGACTATTATGCAGGGACCTATAGAGATGATCAAGTGCAAGAAATAACAACATTTAAGGAAGTAAAATCATATTTAAATACTACCGCTTTTTCCGATAACTTAATTGCTAATATTGGTTTGTTTTGCTTAAGAGGGGAGCCCTTGAACACTACTGGTACTTTTATTAAAACAGGCCCTGAATTAGTGGAAGAGTATCTACTTACAGAAGAGGGTATGCGGGATAAAGATGCAAAGGGTAGCTATACTTGGGCAGGACGCCATACATTCTTTGATAATAACCAAAAGGAAGATGCTTCAAAACCAAAGGTTCCTTATGCGTTTTCTGTTACTAGTGCTTTTTTTGCGAATGGATTAAAGCAGATAGGATATCTGGTTAGTGATATTAGTTATGATTTAGTAACAAAACAGCTAAAGTCATTGGAAGTTGGAGATGAGAGTTTGTTCCTGGCAATAGCTGCGGATGGTTATGAAGTAGCAAGTCACCCAATCGAAGGA
>JAEYWQ010000382.1 GCA_023428885.1 Bacillota bacterium | reverse complement strand
CAATAAAACCATATAAGAAAAGTTTTGATTATTCTTATACCCTTGGAGCCTTCCCAACCATTGAATTGATTAAGAGCCGTCCTGAACTTGTGAAGGGGGTCTATATGCATTCGACCTTTACTGATCGTGAGCAGTTAACTTCCTTGTGTAAAGAAAACCATATTCCTATTTTAGAAGGAGATAAAACGATTGCACGTGTCAGCGACAAAGAGAATGTTTTCGTTGTTGGTGTATTTGATAAATATGAATGTTCCCTAGACCCTACCAAGTCTCAGATTGTGTTAGTAAATCCAAGCAACATGGGCAACCTGGGGACTATCCTTCGAACAGCAGTGGGGTTTGGAATTCATGATATTGCCTTCATTGAACCAGGAGCAGATGTATTTAATCCCAAAGTAGTTCGCTCCTCGATGGGAGGGTTATTCCGTTTGCGCCATCAGTATTTTGAAAGCTTTGATGAATATCGTAAACAAAACCCAAATCAAGAAGTATTTACCTTTATGTTGAATGGAGAGAAACCACTGACCATTGAAGACTGTCCAAAACCAAAGTTGTTTTCCTTAGTGTTTGGTAATGAAGCCACTGGCTTAGACAATTCTTATCTTAAGGTAGGAAGGAGTATTATCATTCCTCAGTCTGAGGAAGTAGATTCTTTGAATTTAACCATTGCTGTAGGAATTGGAACCTATATGTTTACACACTAACCCAAATTTCTACGATTTTTTCGCTGTAATTTATTTCATGATAATTTCATTTATTTTGAAACGATGATAAAGTTCTATGAGGATATGTGAATCTTATGATAATAAGAGAATTACGTGACTGCGATATGTTACAAGCAATTCAATTAAAAGCTCTTTGCTGGCCAGAGGAATTGGCAGGCCTGTCTGACAAGGAAATGGACATAGAGAAAGAATATATATTTTGGTTAGATTGGATGCATAATGGTATTGAGAATAACGATGTGAGAGCATTAATTGGAGCGTTTGAGGATGATAAACTACTAGGAGTTGCATTTGCAAGCTTTGCAGAAAAAGAAGACTCAGATTGTGGTATTGAATTAAATGGGCTATGGGTCAATCCGAATGCTAGGGGAAGAGGAATATCGTTAAAGCTCTTATCAAAGCTTTTAAACTATTATAAAAAATTAGGATTAAAAGATATTGTAATCTATAATTTTCATAACTCCAGCTCCAATTCATATTATAGAAAATTCGGTGCTAAGGTTTTCAGAACGGAAGTTCAAATGGTGGAAGAGATTCCAACAGATGTATTTAAGTGCGATATTATATTAATGAATGATAGCATCAGTGAATGTTTATCAAATGGATATTAATTATTGCCATTACTATAGTACAAATATGAATTTTGACCTTCTCATATGAAACATACAATACATCATGAAAAAATAAGTAAAATAGAACCATTAAGAAAGAAATAGAACCATTAAGAAAAAAATAGAACCATGAAGAAAAAATAGAACCATAAAGAAAAAATTGATTTATTAAAAAATTAAATCCATGTCAAGAAAAATACTTGACATCTATTCTGATATCGAATATAATAACTTACTGTAAAGAAAAAACCTTTACAGGTGGTGAGCCGAATGGAAGCATTAAAAGTTGATATAATAGGAACGAATGAATCGAAGGCGACAGATAAGCTGCAAGAGATGATGGAATTATCCATATTATTTGATTTCTATGGTGAATTGTTGGGAGAACATAAAAAACTCATTTTCTCCGACTATATATTGAATGATTTATCCCTAAGTGAGATCGCAGATGAAACAGGTCTTAGCCGACAAGGTGTGCATGATGTGATCAAACGATGCTCCAAGAAGCTAAGAGAATATGAAGAAAAACTATGCTTAGTTAAGAAGTTCGATATCACCAAGCAAAAAGTAAATCAGATAAAGACCATATCAGAAGAGATTAGAAAAACCAATGATATCAGTAAGATTGTTCAACTGGAGCAATTATCAGAAGATATCTTGAATGAATTATAAAGAAAGAGTGGCAAAAGCAATATTTATTTGTGTATAGATTTGCCACGATAACATAGGGAGGTTCTTATGGCATTTGAAAGCTTATCAGAGAAACTGCAAAATGTGTTTAAAAACCTTCGCGGTAAAGGCAAACTTTCTGAAAATGATGTAAAACTTGCTTTGAAAGAAGTTAAGATGGCTTTATTGGAAGCCGATGTTAACTTCAAGGTAGTAAAAAGCTTCGTGAATACAGTTCAGGAAAGAGCTATCGGTCAAGAAGTAATGACTAGTCTGACACCAGGTCAGATGGTAATTAAGATTGTTAACGAAGAACTCGTAAAATTGATGGGCGATGAAACAACGGAGATAACCTTCCGTCCAGGTGGCGAGATTACCGTGATTATGATGTGCGGTTTGCAAGGTGCTGGTAAGACTACCACCATTGCAAAACTTGCAGGACAATTTAAACAAAAAGGAAAGCGTCCGCTCTTAGTAGCATGTGATATTTATCGACCAGCAGCGATTGATCAGTTACAGATCAATGGTGAGAAACAAGGAGTTCCAGTATTTGCGATGGGAACAAGTCATAAACCAGTCAACATTGCAAAGGCAGCGATGGAACATGCAGTAAAGAATAATCATAATGTAGTGATTATCGATACCGCTGGTCGTCTTCACATCGATGAAGAGATGATGGACGAACTTGTAGAGATCAAGGAAAATGTTCATGTGGATCATATCATCTTAACTGTTGATGCAATGACAGGACAGGATGCTGTGAATGTAGCAGAGACATTTAATGAAAAGATTGGAATTACAGGTGTAATCTTAACGAAATTAGATGGTGATACCAGAGGTGGCGCGGCCTTATCCATTCGCTCCGTTACTGGAAAACCGATTCTATATATTGGTATGGGTGAGAAGTTATCTGACTTGGAACAGTTTTATCCAGATCGTATGGCTTCAAGAATCCTTGGTATGGGTGATGTACTTACCCTCATCGATAAGGTTCAGTCCCAGATGGATGAAGAAAAGGCAAAAGAACTAGAACGCAAGATTAAGAAAGCGGAGTTCGACTTTGACGATTATCTGGAACAGATGCAACAGATGAAGAATATGGGTGGTATGCAAAAACTCATGGAGATGTTACCAGGCGGATTGGGTGGCCTAGGTAGTAAAGCAAATCTTAAGGACGTTGATTGGAATGAAGGTGATAAAGCCATCAAACAGATGGAAGCTATCATACATTCCATGACGAAAGAAGAACGTCGAAACCCGGATTTATTAAGTCCTCCTCGTAAGAAACGTATTGCGATGGGTGCTGGAGTAGACATCAGTGAAGTGAACCGTGTGGTAAAACAGTTTGGTGAAACTCGTAAGATGATGAAGCAATTCTCTGGCATGATGGGTGGTAAGGGCAAGAAACGCTTTAAACTACCGTTTGGATTGTAATAATTTATATCTTATCAGAAACTCGAGTACTTCAGCGCCAAAATGAATGTATTTATTCATGTTGTGTGCATTGGCATCAAGTTGATGCCATATAACTGTGAAGGCACTGAACAGTTATTAACTTAAAGTTTTGTCTTGTAAGCTAGATATTCTATACTTACAATTCAATATAGACAATAAGATGTAACTATCTTATATGTAAAATATTTAAGGAGGTGAAATTAAAATGGCAGTAAAGATTAGATTAAAGAGAATGGGACAGAAAAAGGCACCTTTCTATAGAGTAGTCGTTGCAGACGCTAGAGCACCTAGAGATGGTAGATTCATCCAGGAAATTGGTACTTATGATCCAACTAAGGAGCCAAGTGCTTTTTCCGTAGATGAGGAAGCAGCAAAGCAGTGGTTAGCAAACGGAGCACAGCCTACTGAAACAATTGCTAGATTATTCAAAAAGGCCGGTATCAAATA
>JAEYWQ010000256.1 GCA_023428885.1 Bacillota bacterium | reverse complement strand
GATTTAGGTGCAGAGAAGTTCTTAGATATTAAGTGTCGTATGGCCGGATTAAAGCCGGCAGCAGTAGTTATAGTTGCTACAGTACGAGCATTAAAATACAACGGAGGTGTGGCAAAATCAGACTTAGGTGCAGAGAACTTAGAGGCACTAAAAGCTGGTATTGTTAACCTAGAAAAGCATATTGAAAACGTACAAAAATATGGAGTACCTGTAGTAGTTACTCTAAACAAGTTCTCAACGGATACCAAGGCTGAACTTGCTTTCGTTCAGGAATTCTGTGAAGCCCGTGGATGTGAGTTCTCTCTTTCAGAGGTTTGGGAAAAAGGTGGAGAAGGTGGTCTTGATCTAGCTCAAAAGCTACTCAAAACCATTGAAACAAAGCCGTCCAACTACAAACCATTATATTCTGATGACTTGTCATTAATAGAGAAGATGGAGACCATAGCTAGAGAAATCTATGGAGCGGATGGCGTTACCTTTGATCCAGCAGCCGCCAAGCAGATTGCTGAATTGACCAAGTTAGGCTTTGGTAAGTTCCCAGTATGTATGGCAAAGAATCAGTATTCCTTATCTGATGATCCAAGTAAATTAGGACGTCCATCAGGATTCACGGTGAATATTCGAGAGGTTTATGTATCAGCTGGTGCAGGCTTTGTTGTTGCCATTACTGGAACCGTCATGACTATGCCAGGATTACCTAAAGTTCCAGCAGCCCATGGTATTGATGTGAATGATGATGGAGTGATTGAAGGATTGTTCTAGATATAAGCAAAAAAGCTCAGTGTTGATATGACACAGAGCTTTTTTGTGTTTATGTTATGAGAGTGTGCGAAGTAAACCTTATTCTTCCGCTGGTAAGCCCTTAGGAGGGTATGGTCTCTTAAATGCCTGCTCGCAGTAGATACAGCGATATACCACTTTCTTAGGATCGGTAAGACGGAAACGGTGAGGAAGATCCTGTTCTATTGAGGTGATACATCTTGGATTCTTACAGCGGATGATACCAGTTACTTGCTCTGGGAAGCGAAGGTGACGTTTTTCTATGATAATTCCATCTTCAATAATATTAATGGTTAGTGTTGGATCAAGAACACCAATCATATCCAGATCTACCATGACAGGTCCTTCGATCTTAATAATGTCTTTCTTACCCATCTTATTACTTTTTGCATTCTTGATAATCGCAACACTACAATCTAGCTTTTCTAATTGGAGGTACTCATAAATCTTCATGGCACCGCCTGCTTCGATATGATCAATTACAACACCTTGATTAAGTCCACCTATATTCAACATATGGTAGCTCCTTTCTATGTTCAATCATGACGTTCAGATACTGACGGAATAAAAACGATCAGTGCTGAAATCTTAGGATCTAATTAATCTCTAATAACTTTAGTATTAGTGCCATTCGTACATAAACACCGTATTCTGCTTGTTTAAAATACACAGCCCGTGGATCATTATCAACTTCTGTAGAGATTTCATTAACTCTTGGAAGCGGATGAAGAACAAGCATATCTGATTTGGCATATTCCATCTTCTTAGCATCCAGAATGAAACTGTCCTTTAACCGGATATAGTCCTCCTCATTGAAGAAGCGCTCTTTCTGTACGCGTGTCATATAGAGAAGATCAAGTTCTGGCATAACGGCTTCCAGGTTTTTTACTTCCTGATATTCGATTTCGTTACGATCTAATACTTCTTCACGTAGGTAGGCAGGAATCTTTAATTCCTCTGGGGAAATCAGTACAAACTTAACGTTAGGGTAACGAACCATTGCGTTAATCAGTGAGTGAACGGTACGTCCAAACTTTAAGTCACCACAAAAACCTATCGTTAAATTATCAAGGCGTCCTTTCAGTAAATTAATTGTTAATAAATCAGTGAGTGTTTGGGTCGGATGATTATGACCACCGTCACCGGCATTGATTACCGGAATAGAAGAAAATGTAGAAGCGACGTAAGGGGCACCCTCTTTTGGATGACGCATCGCACAGATATCGGCATAACTAGAAACAACTCGAATAGTATCAGCGACACTTTCGCCTTTGGCAGCGGAAGAGGAATCAGCTGAGGAAAAACCTAATACACTACCGCCAAGATTAAGCATGGCAGCTTCAAAACTAAGTCTTGTTCTTGTACTCGGTTCATAAAACAGAGTGGCTAGTTTCTTACCGCGACAACATTCGGAATATTTCTTCGGATTCGCTATAATTTGTTCTGCCAAATCTAGCACATCAGATAGCTCCGAGATAGATAAATCTAGGGGACTGATAATGTGTTTCATAAGCACCTCCAATGTTTTTTCAACTACATATCATAACACACTAAGTATGGAAATACAAGTTATGTTTTTTGTAAGAAAAGATTAAGTTATGCTTTTTGTAAGAAAAGATTAAGCTCTAACCATATTGTTTCTAGGTAATATTTTCTATACAATAAAAACATCGCTTGAGACTTAAATGATATCCTTTACAGATTTTTAGGATAGGAATATAGTTTATATATGGAGGAGTATTGGTTATGAAATCAGAAAGTCATTTCAATCGTGGTGAGAGCAGTAATAATGGAATTTGTCTGTGAATTCCAGCGTTTTTCTTAGCTATTAAAGCACGCAAGTAAGTAAGAAATATTGTCGTAAAATACTTGCTAGCTTAACTGGATTAAGATAAAATACAGCTAATGAGTAAATCTGAAAGGTTTGGGTATTAGAATGAATTATAGAAATAACAATGGAAACAATGATCTTTCCATCTTGGGGTTTGGCTGTATGAGATTTCCTAAAAAGGGGAATAGCATTGACTTAGAGGAAACAGAGCGGGAAATTATGCATGCAATTGATTGTGGGATTAATTATTTTGATACCGCCTACATCTATGGAAAGAGCGAGAGTATTCTTGGGACAGTCTTAGCTAAGAATCAGTGTAGAGAAAAGGTAATGATAGCGACAAAGTTACCACATTATCTCATTAAGAAAAGGGATGATATTACTCGATATTTTGAAGAACAATGTAAGAGACTTCAAACGAATTACATAGATTATTATCTTATGCACATGCTTCCTGATGTGAATGTATGGAAGCGCTTGATTGATCTTGGTATCTTAGAATGGATTGACAAGATGAAGAAAGAAGGCCGCATTAAAAAGATAGGCTTTTCCTATCACGGAAATACTTCCGCCTTTATAGAATTGCTTGATGCTTATGACTGGGAGTTTTGCCAGATACAATATAATTACTTGGATGAGCACAGCCAGGCTGGCCGTAAGGGGCTTACGATGGCTGCAGCCAAGAATATTCCTGTTGTAATTATGGAACCCTTACGAGGTGGAAGACTAGCAAATCAATTACCCAAAAAGGCTGTGAAATTATTCAAAGATTCCGACCCTAATAAAACTCCTGCTGAGTGGGCATTACGCTGGTTGTGGGACCAAGAAAGCGTATCGGTTGTCTTATCTGGTATGAATTCCATGGAGATGCTAGATGAGAATATACGGATTGCATCAGAAGTGAAAGTCAATGAGTTAACGAAAGCAGATCAGGAAGTATATCGTAAGGTTGTGGAGGCAATTAATGAGAAGGTGAAGGTTTCCTGTACAGCTTGTGGTTACTGTATGCCTTGTCCTAAGGGAGTAGATATCCTAGGCTCCTTCCGTTGTTATAATGCCAGTTATATCGATGGGTTTTCTAAGGGATTTCGAGAATATCTCTTGTGTACAACCCTAAGAAAAGATCGAAGCAATGCATCCTTGTGCGTGGAATGTGCTTTATGTGAAAAGCATTGCCCTCAGGAGATTGCGATCAGGAAAGAGCTTAAGAAGGTGAAGAAGCGATTGGAGAATCCGTTATATAAGGTAATCAAGCTTGTGATAAAAAGGAGATATTAGTCGGAGAATGTAATTGAGTATTACATTTCTATATCACTACTACAATTGGAAAGGCATATGGTTCAATTAAGTTACATTAATTGAACCATATGCCTTTTGGTTTCATTCTTATTTATTAGAAGCCAAAATATTTCTTGGTATTGTAATAAGAGATATCCTGTACCATCTGACCTAAGAACTCGATATCGTTTGGATATTCACCATTCTCTACCCATGTTCCAATCAAATCACAAAGAATACGACGGAAGTATTCGTGTCTTGTATAGGATAAGAAGCTTCTTGAGTCAGTTAACATACCTACAAAGTTTGCAAGTAAACCTAAATTAGCTAAAGAAGTCATCTGATCAGTCATACCAACTTTATTATCATTAAACCACCAAGCAGAACCTTGCTGTACTTTACCAACTGCAGTAGCATCCTGGAAACATCCAAGTACAGTTCCGATTGCTTCATTGTCATTTGGATTAAGAGAGTAGATGATTGTCTTAGGTAATTGGTCAGAAGAATTCAATGCATTCAAAAAGTTAGCCATCTCAGCTGAGGAACCCTCAGTATTAATACAGTCAAAACCTGTGTCGGCTCCTAATTGATTGTAACGGAACACATTTTTATCACGTTTGGTACCATAGTGTAACTGCATAACCCAGCCAAGTCTGTGATATTCTTTACCTACAAATACCATGAAAGCAGTCTTGAATTGTAATTCTTCTAAATCAGTGATTGCTTCACCCTTGCTTCTCTTAGCAAAGATTGCTTCGATTTCTTCTTCGCTTGCTGGTTTATACATGACATAGTTAAGAGCATGGTCAGATACCTTACAGCCCATGGATGCAAAGAAAGCCAAACGTACTTTTAAGGCTTCTTTTAAATCAGCAAAGCTAGAAATGGCCACACCACTGACTTGTGCGAGTTTTGCTAGATATTCAAGGTATTCTGGCTTTTCAATATTCATTGCCTTATCTGGTCTCCAAGCTGGTAATACTTTTACTTCACAGCTTGCATCTTCTGAAATTTTCTTGTGCCATTCTAGGGTATCAATAGGGTCATCAGTCGTACAAATTAATTCTACGTTGGACTGTTTAATTAATCCACGTACGCTCATATCTGGCTCTTGTAATTTATCATTGCAAAGTTTAAATACTTCCTCGGTATTTTTTGCACCAAGAGTACCATGGTAATCAAAGTAACGTTGTAATTCTAGATGGCTCCAGTGATATAGTGGATTACCAATAGCCTTTTGTAAGGTTTCAGCCCACTTTTGGAATTTTTCAAAATCAGAAGCATCTCCTGTCACATACGATTCCTCGATACCGTTGGAACGCATCTGACGCCACTTGTAATGATCCCCGCCTAACCAAACTTGTGTAATTGTCTTAAAACTACGGTTTTCTGCAATCTCTTGTGGATTGATATGGCAGTGGTAATCAATAATAGGCATCTTTGCTGCATAATCATGATATAGTGTTTTCGCAGTTTCAGTTGATAATAAGAAATCTTTGTCCATAAATGGTTTCATAAGAAAACCTCCTTGTGTCATTCGTTGATTGTAGATTTAGAAATTGGTGGTTTCTCTTACAATCAGATCGTTAGAAATTGTTGTTTTGTTTGGTACATCATTTCCACCAAGAACACGCATTAAGGTAGAAATTGTACTAATACATAGTGTTTCCACATGATTATCGATGGATGATAATTCAGGATCGCAGCAGGTGGATAATAATGAATTATTATAACCAATAATGCTAACATCTTCCGGAATCGAATAACCAGCTGCTTTGGTGAACTTAATAGCACCAATTGCCAATAAGTCTTCCGCAGTTACTACAGCATCATACATCAAGCCTTCTTTGGCTAAGGAACTTAATAACTTGTTCGTTTCATTCAAATTATTAGGACACAGTTGCATCAGACTCTCATCCAATTCAAGTCCATGAGCTGTGATTGCTGTCTTATAGCCAGTAAGCTTCTGTAAACTACTGTATGTTTTGGAATTATACAAATACAAAATTCTTTTTCTGCCTTGATTAATTAATTTGCTGACAGAATCGTAAACCGCCTGATGGTCATCACATAGTGTGCAATAAATTCGAGGATGATTTAAGTATCCGTTGATTAACATGATTGGAACTTCTTCTGCAGCTTCAATAATATACGAATTATCTTTCTTATTGGACTCAAGAAAACTAGAACCGACCATAATAATTGCATCTACTCGTTTTGATAACAAGAGCTTCAGATAGTTTTGCTTTGTATGTAGTTCGTTGCCAGTACAGCATAAAAAAGAATCATAACCGTTTTTACGCAGATTTTGTTCAAGGTAATAGACTGCATTTGCCAAAAAGGTATCAGATGAATCAGAACACATGATACCTATTGTCTGCATCGTATTCAAACCAAGGCCGCGAGCAAATACATTTGGGGTATAACCAATCTCTTTCATAACTTCCATAACTTTTAGCTTTGTACGTTCACTAACGTTTGGGTTCCCATTGATAACACGTGAAACAGTAGCGATAGAAACCCCAGCTCTTTGAGATACATCGTAAATATTCATAACTCAATCCCTCCAACATAAACTTGTAAGTGCTTTACAAAAATCTATGTTGTAAGCGCTTACAGAATTAGCATTCCCCGCTAATGCTAACATCAAATCTTATTATACTATACCCTTATTTTACTGACAAGAGTAAATTGAAAACTTTTATAAGGATTTTTAGATTATATTAATAGTTAAAAAAACAATGAAATACCCATTGACATCCGTAGTAGAAAGGATTAAAATTGGTAATGTAAACGCTTACATTATGATGCTAGATTGACCTGAGTTCCCTATTTATGCATTTGACAGATATTGAAAGAAAATGAAAGCACATTTAATACCAACTCAATGATATGAGAAAGTGACGGATACATAAGCTTTTGTTAGGGGAAAATAGCTTAGATGTAATGCATTGCTATCGAGTGATGGCAAATAGGTATCATAGGATGCCATTTATTATTATGTTGAACGATATAAAGGAGAAAAGTGATGAACATTCTTAATAAGTCAATTTCGAAGGCAAAGGATAGACCAGTAAAAGTTCTTCAATTTGGTGAAGGTAATTTCCTTCGTGGTTTCGTGGATCATATGATTGATGAGGCAAATGAGGCGGGAGTTTTTAACGGTAGTGTAGTTATTGTAAAACCAATTGCTTTTGGAAGCCTTGATGTGTTCCATGAACAAGAGTGCCAATATACATTATCCCTTCGTGGTAAGGAAGAAGGACAGACAAAAGTTGCTAATCGTATTATTACAAGTGTGTCTGATGCTGTTGATGCGATTAATGAATATGAAAAATATGCAGATTATGCAAAGTGTGAAACATTACGTTTTATCGTATCCAATACGACAGAAGCAGGAATTGTCTATGACGAAAGCGATGAATTTGCAGCATGTCCCCCAAAGACATATCCTGGAAAATTAACGAAGTTCTTATATAATAGATTTCAACATTTTAATGGAGATGTATCCAAAGGATTGATTTTAATTCCATGCGAGTTAATTGAAAACAATGGTCCTGCATTAAAGAAATGTGTGCTTCAATTTGCTTCACTTTGGAAGCTAGGAGCTGAGTTTGAAGCATGGATCAATGAAGCTTGTATCTTCTGCTCCACTTTAGTAGATCGTATCGTTACTGGATACCCTAAAGATGAAGTAGAACAGATGTGTGCAGACTTCGGATACCAAGATAAATTAATAGTTACTGGTGAATTATTTGCACTTTGGGTAATTGAAAGTGATAAAGAAATCTCCAATGAACTTCCATTAGACAAGGCAGGTCTTCCTGTTATCTTTACCGACAATCAGAAGCCATATAGAGAAAGAAAGGTTCGTATCTTAAACGGAGCCCATACTTCATTCGTATTAGCTTCTTATCTTGCAGGAAATGACTTTGTAAAAGAGTCTATGGAAGATGAAACGGTTCGCAAATTCATGATGAAGACAGTATTCGATGAAATCATCCCAACATTATCTCTTCCAAAGGAAGAATGTGAAGCATTTGCGAATGCAGTGATTGAACGTTTCGAAAATCCATTTATTAAACACGCATTATTATCTATTTCCTTGAATTCTGTATCTAAGTGGAAATCTCGTTGTTTACCATCATTAAAGGGCTATGTTGAGAAATTCAATGCAATTCCTAAGCACTTAAGCTTTTCCTTAGCTGCATTAATGAGTTTCTACACAGGAAACGAAATCGTAGACAATGCATTAATCGGACACAGAGGAGAGGAAACATATAAAGTATTAGACGATGCAGATGCATTAGAGTTTTTTGCAGCAAATTCCTCAAAATCATCTAAAGAGTTTGCTCATGCTTACTTAAGCAATGAGAAATTCTTCGGTGAAGATCTTACTAAGATCGCTGGTCTTGTTGACTCAGTAGCAGCTAACTTAGATGATATCAAAACAAACGGAATGCGTAAGGCAATGGAAAACCTATAGTATTATCTGCAGCTAATGTATTAGTTTTTTAGAAAGGCGGGGTAAGTATTATGCAAGAGTTTGTAAAAATAAATAGTAAAGACAATGTTGCTGTTGCACTTACTGATTTAGTGAAAGGATCTACAATTTTAGTAGATGATGTGGAAATCACTCTTCAAGATGATATTCCACGTGGGCATAAATTCACATTGACATCTTTGGCAGAAGGTGAGAATGTTATTAAGTATGGTTTTCCAATTGGACACGTTACTCAAGCAGTAGAGAGAGGTTCTTGGGTCCATGTTCAGAATATCAAGACCAACTTAGGTGATGTATTAACTTATGCTTATGAACCAGATATTACACCACTTGATCAACGCGAGAAGGCAACCTTTAAAGGCTATCGAAGAAGCAATGGAAAAGTTGGTATCCGTAATGATATATGGATCATTCCAACTGTTGGTTGTGTGAATAACATCGCAAGTACCATGGAAAGAAAGTTTGCCCCTAAAACAACTGGAACAACAGTGGAAGGCATCGCTGCTTTCCCTCATCCATATGGTTGTTCTCAGATGGGAGATGATCAGGAGAATACCAGAACAATCTTAGCTGACTTAATTAATCATCCAAATGCTGGTGGTGTTTTGGTCTTAGGACTTGGCTGTGAAAATAGTAATATCCAAGAGCTGAAACGTTACATTGGAGAATATGATGAAAATCGTATCAAATTCTTACAATGCCAAGACGTAGAAGATGAGATGGAAGAAGCTGAGAAATTAGTTGATGAACTGATTGCTTACGCAGGCCAATTTTCACGTGAACCAATTGGAGTAGATGAATTAGTAATTGGTATGAAGTGCGGTGGTTCTGATGGTATGTCTGGAATTACTGCAAATCCAACCGTTGGAGCATTTTCCGATATCTTGATAGCACAAGGTGGTACTACCATGTTGACGGAAGTTCCAGAGATGTTTGGTGCTGAAACTCTATTAATGGCACGTTGCCAGACAAAGGAGTTATTTGATAAAACAGTTGATCTGATTAACGACTTCAAGAATTACTTTACAAGTCACAACCAAACCATCTATGAGAATCCAAGCCCAGGTAATAAAAAGGGTGGTATTTCAACCTTAGAAGATAAATCCTTGGGTTGTACTCAGAAATCTGGTACAGCACCAATTAGTGATGTATTAAAGTATGGTGAAGTTGTTAAGACAAAAGGACTTAATTTATTAAGTGCTCCAGGAAATGATTTGGTCGCTGCTACAGCACTTGCAGCATCGGGTTGCCATATGGTATTATTTACCACAGGTCGTGGTACACCATTTGCTTCTCCAGTTCCTACTATGAAAATCTCAACCAATACACCTTTGGCTACAAAGAAGAGTAATTGGATAGATTTTAATACTGGTACCTTAATCGAAGGTAAAACCCTCGACATCTTGGGAGAGGAATTATTCCAGTATGTGGTTGCTGTTGCAAACGGAGAGAAAGTAAAATCAGAAGAAGCAGGTTTCCATGATATGGCAATTTTTAAACAGGGAGTTACCCTATAAAACCATATAGAAAAATAATTATGATTAAATATTAAAGGAGATTTAAAAATGGCTAAAGTAGTAACTATGGGCGAAATTATGTTAAGATTATCAACACCAGGATTTGAGAAATTCATCCAGGCAGATGCATTTGATGTATGTTATGGTGGTGGAGAGGCTAACGTTGCTGTATCCTTAGCGAACTATGGACATGAAGCATCCTTCGTAACTAAAGTACCTAAGAACGAAATTGGTGAGTGTGCAGTTGCAGCATTAAGAAAACAAGGCGTTGACACATCCAACATTGCTTACGGTGGAGAAAGATTAGGTATCTACTTCCTTGAAACCGGTGCAGCAATGAGAGCATCTAAGGTTGTTTATGATCGTGCTCATTCTTCCATCGCTGAAGCTGATGTTAAGGACTTTGATTTTGATAAGATCTTTGAAGGTGCAGATTGGTTCCATTTTACTGGTATTACTCCAGCAATCTCTGATAAAGCAGTTGAAGTTACAGAAGCAGCTCTTAAAGCAGCAAAAGCAAAAGGAATTACAGTTTCAGTTGATTTAAACTTCCGTAAGAAGTTATGGTCCTCTGAGAAAGCTCAGAAGGTTATGACAAACCTTATGCAATATGTAGATGTATGCATCGGTAATGAAGAAGACGCAGAGAAGGTTCTTGGATTCAAACCAGGTAACACAGACGTTACCAGCGGTGACTTAGAATTAGCTGGATACGAAGACATCTTCAAGCAAATGGTTGATAAGTTCAACTTCAAATATGTTATCAGCTCCTTAAGAGAAAGCTATTCAGCATCTGACAATGGTTGGTCTGCTTGTATCTACAACGGAGAAACAAAAGAATTCTATCACTCAAGAAAATACAGAATTTCCCCAATTGTTGACCGTGTTGGTGGTGGTGACTCCTTCGCAGGTGGTGTGATCTGTGGCTTAGTAGATGGCAAAAACTTTAAGGATGCTCTTGAATTCGGTGTTGCTGCCTCTGCATTAAAGCACACAATTCTTGGTGACTTTAACTTAGTAACTCGTGCTGAAGTTGATGCATTATGTGCTGGTGATGGTTCTGGCCGTGTTCAACGTTAATGATTTGATATAAGTGGAAAATGAAAGGCTAAGCTTGTGGGGAATACGGTTCCCAACCTCTTAGCCTTTCAATGCAGTCATAAAAATAAAAAGAAAGTGGGATCGATATGGAACTTAGAACAGCAGCTTCACCTAAGGACGTGAAGCATTATACAACAGAAAGACTTCGTGAAGAATTTTTAATTGATGATTTATTTCAAGTAGATGAAATAAAATTAGTTTACAGTCATATTGACAGAATTATTACTGGTTCTGCAGTACCTGTGAAGGGTTCATTGAAACTTACAGCAGGAGATGAGTTAAGAGCAGAATATTTCTTACAAAGAAGAGAAATGGGTGTTATCAACATTGGTGGTAAGGGTATCATTACAGTTGATGGTACTGATTACGAGTTAGAATACAAAGATGGTATGTACATTGGGCTTGGTGCAAAAGATATTAGCTTTGCAAGCGTAGATGCAAGTAATCCAGCAAAATTCTATATTAATTCAGCACCAGCTCATAGCTCTTACCCAACAGTTTTAATTAAGCCAGAGAATTGTGTACGTGTAGAATTAGGTTCTCTTGAAACATCAAATCACCGTACCATCTGTAAATATATCCTTCCTGGTCAAGTAGAAAGCTGCCAATTGGTAATGGGAATGACTCAATTACAACCTGGTAGTGTTTGGAATACAATGCCATGCCATACTCATGATCGTCGTATGGAGGTTTATCTTTATTTTGATATGCAAGAGAATGATATGGTATTCCATTACATGGGTGAGCCAACCGAGACTCGTCATATTGTAATGAGAAATGAAGAAGCAGTAATTTCTCCAAGCTGGTCTATCCACTCAGGTTGCGGTACTAAGGCATATACCTTCATCTGGGGTATGGTTGGTGAAAACCAAGACTTCGACGATATGGATCCTGTTGATTTAAAAGACTTAAAGTAAGATGATCAAATGTAAGCTCTGCAAGGAAAAACCTATGCTAATGCCATATGGAAATAATTGCAGAGCTTATTATAATAGAGGGAAAATTCTCAGGAAATCCGGAGGAGTTTGTGCGAAGCACACTTTGTTATTTAATAGGAAATTGCGTCGCATTTCCTATTAAATAAAAAGCCCTTCGGGCATGATGCGCAGCTTTGCGCGCGGAACAAAAGTGTGCGCTTATGTTAAACTACATCGCGAGAGTGTGCGAAGCA
>JAEYWQ010000252.1 GCA_023428885.1 Bacillota bacterium | reverse complement strand
GTCATAGAGAGTACCGATGAAGATATCATCGATGTATTCGAACTTAGAGAGAACGTAAAAAAATTATATGATTTTATTAACTCTTCTCTCTCCGAACGTGAAAAAGAGATTGTTCTTTTGCGTTATGGCTTACATGGGTCAAAAGAAATCACGCAAAGAGAAATCGCCGATAAACTTGGTATTAGTCGTAGTTATGTGAGTAGAATCGAGAAGAAAGCATTAAAAAAATTACGGGATCGATTTGATACTTAAGCAAAAGGGTTTATAAAAGCTTGAGCTATTAAGCTTTTTATAAGCCCTTATTACAATAGATAAATCTATTCTTTTCTATTACATAAACTTAGAATTCATTCATACTATAATATATATCCATACTATTTGAGGTAAACTATGTTTAAAATCCACGTAGTAAAAGCAGGTGATACCATTGATTCGATTGCTACATTCTATAAACAACCTGCCCAGCGAATCATGGTAGAAAATGAACTTCACACTTTAGAAGATTTAGTTCCTGGCCAGACTATAGTCATTAGCTTTCCAGAGCAAGTTCATATTGCTTCTAAAGGAGACTCCTTAGTAAGTATCGCAAATGAACACGGCATATCTATCAAACAATTATTAAGGTATAATCCAACTCTGATCGAAGGAGATTATGTATATCCTGGCGAGGCCTTAACTATAAGTTATAGATATAAATATCGACCAGTGATAAGCTAACAACAAGCCATTAACTATCACTTCCTCCGACATAAAAACATGCCCTATTAGAAAATAAATGCTTTAAATCATTTTCCTATAGGGCATGTTTATGTTTCACTTTTTCAGTTTATGTTACATTCTCTTCTAAATAGTCGATAATACCCTTGTGGAAAGCTACAAACAGGGCAAACTGCAGGTGCACAAAGAGATGACATAATATTTCCACATTGCATACAGATCCAAAGATCATTCACAGGCTTGCAAAATACTTCTTCTGTCTCAATGTTATCCGCCTGAATACGGAATTCATAGCTGTGGTTAAAATCGATATTGGCCACACCACTAAATAATGCAGCTAAATCATCAAAGCCTTCTTCTCTGGCAATCGCGGCAAACTCCTGATACATGACATTTGCAGAGCTACGCTCCTCATCATCTGCTTCCCTTAGTGTTTCTAAGGTATTTGGTAAGGTTCCATCATTCAAACGTCGATACCAGATTCTTGCATGCTCTTTATCATTTAAAGCAGCTACCTCATAAATTCTGCTTATCTCGATAAATCCTTCACTTCTTGCAATATCACCATATATAAGTAACCTAGTGCTTTCCTCTAGTTCACTTTTATATGCTACTAATAAATTTTGATATGTTCTGCTATCTTTAAATTCCATATTCAAACATTCCTGTGCCTAATTTCTATTCTATTATATGAAAGCAAGCATTGGAACATGATTATTATGCACGGGAATTAACTCTGATTAAGTCTCCTACTTCAAAGCTTTGATCGAACATTATGAAAATTTTCTGCTGTGGATGTGGGCAGCTTTCCATTTGATTTCCGTCTTCATCCCGAATCGAAAGTACCTTTGTCTGGATGTTGTCACCATTTGCTTTCATCACCTCAACAACATCGCCCACACTAAACTTATTTCTTTGTTCTAATTCACATGCTCCATCTTCACGAATAGACTGAACAATTCCCAAGTAGGTGTACTCTTTTACATAGACATTATTATCATAAATCTGTGCTTCTGCATCTGGTTTATTAAAGAAGAAACCAGTGGTGTAATTTCGATAGGTACATTTAGAAATTTCCTGACGGTAATACTCTAGGTTATCCATATAAAGCAATGGATCTTCAAAGAAATCATCAATTGCTTTTCGATATGTTCTGGCAACTGCAGCCACATAAAGTGCAGTTTTCATACGACCTTCCACCTTAAAGCTGTCAATACCTGCATCCACTAACTGTGGAATATACTCTATCATACACAAATCCTTAGAGTTAAAAATATAAGTACCTCGATCATTCTCAAATACTGGATAATATTCTCCTGGTCTAGTTTCTTCTACAAGATAATACTTCCAACGACAAGGATGGGTGCAGGCACCACAATTTGCATCTCTACCAGTGAAATAATTACTCAATAAGCAACGGCCGGAGTAAGACATACACATTGCTCCATGTACAAAGGTTTCAATCTCTAAGTCATCTGGAATATTCTCTCTTAATTCTTTAATTTCTGCTAAGGATAATTCACGGGCAGATACTACACGGGTTGCTCCTAGTTTATGCCAGAATTTATAGGTCCTATAATTTACGTTATTTGCCTGGGTGCTGATATGAAGTTCAATCTCAGGTACCACTTCTTGTGCAATCTCGAACACACCTGGATCTGCTATGATAATAGCATCTGGTTTCACTTCTTTTAGCTCTTGAAAATATTCTGCAACCCCTTTTAAATCACGATTATGGGCTGTAATATTAGCAGTCACGTAAACTTTCTTGCCAAATTGATGCGCATAAGCTACGCCTTCTTTCATATCTTCAATGGAGAAGTTCTTTGCTTTTGCACGAAGGCCATACATTTCACCTCCGATATATACAGCATCTGCTCCATAACGTATTGCTGTTTTTAATACTTCTAAATTACTTGCCGGGATTAATAACTCCGGTTTTTCTCTTCTACTCATCTTTGCCTCCAAGTTCTAAGGATGAGTGCTTGCAATCCTTCTTAGAACGCAGCCCTCAGTTTGTAAGTGTTTTTCTTTCACACATATCCTATACTAGTGCTTTTTTAGCACTTTGTGTGCATCTTATGTTACTAACAAGCTTTTGGCTAATTAGAAACTATCTTCTTGTTGATATTGCCATACCATCACCCACAGGTAAAATCATTGTCTCTAATTCCTCCATATGTGTTAAGGTATGTAGGTATTCTCTCATGCGGACGTGGATGGTTCGATCCCTTCGCGTAATACTATATTTTGATTTTGCAATGCTACCTTCCTGTAACACATTGTCTGTGATAAATAAGCCATCTTTTGCTAACAAATTCATGATCTCAGGTAAGAAATTCATATACTGAGCCTTTGCTGCGTCCATGAAGATAAAATCATATTGTTTTGCTAGTGGAACCTGAGTCCCACCCGGGTAAAACAACTCTATCTTAGTGTCTGTTTCTTTACCATTTAATAGTTTTAATGCATCCAGAGCTTCACCCATCATTAAAGTGATATCAGAAGGCCTTCTAGCCGCTGCCAGATTGACTTTCGCTTCTTTAATTCGCATCTCAACCTTCTCGATTGTGGTAATACGACAGTTTGCTGGCATATATTCACTCATAAAAGAGCCAGAAAACCCAACTGCCGCTCCAACCTCAAGAATCTGCTTTGGTTGTTTCATAGCTAGAAAGAAACGTAATAAAGTTTGGGCTTCTTTACGTATAATCGGAACTCCATCTTCTAGTGCCTTTATCTCTAGCTGATTCAAATACTCTGGCAAATCTTTTTCCAAAGAATTGATGTATGCAACGATATTCTCATCTACTATCATCTTAGCCTCCTCATCGTATCGCGGTGTCAACAAGATGGGTCAGCAAGCTGCCTCACTTGTCATAAATGATCACAGTGTCTGCTTACAGACACTGTCGCGCCCGAGCTGGTTGCGTAACAACACATTCTTCTCCGCGAGGTGCGCATCTTGGCACCTAGTGCCTTTTTATTTCATAGGAAATTCTAAGAAATTTCCTATGAAACCGAAAGAAACACGCTACGCGAGTTTCTTTGGTTCGCGTGCGCGTTCGCATATATGCAAGCAAGCTTGCAATGCTCACTTTGCTTTCGCGCAAATGAAAAAAATGAGGCCCATAACCTTGAGCCTCATCTTGAAATACTGCATTATGGTATATCTGCATTCGGAACAGGAGTTTCCTTGGTTACATCTTTGGAATCATCCAGTGTGTCAGGATTTACCTTCGTAGAAGTTTCTTCCTTTACAATGGAATTCTTCTGATCAGTAATAACATCCAATATCTCATCATAATCCATTGATGTATTCAATACATAGGTTCCTGGGTAGATGTTATAATCTTTAAACTTAGTCTTTAGATAAAAAGAATACTTATTTACTATCAAATTACTAAACTCAAGTTTTTCGGCTATCTCCATGGTAGAATCGCCTTTTGCAATCTGAAAATCATAATCTTTCCCTGGCGCTTCACTGGCAGGTACAGAACCAAATAATTGATATGAAAAATTATAGGCTAATTTACTACCTTCTATCACCAACCAAACAATGGCAATGTAGAAGATGATGTTTAAAAATATCCTTAAGATCGCACTCGTTATTTTCAGTATAGCACTTGTAGTAGCGGATTTTTCCATAAGCTAACCTCACATCTTTATACTTCCATAATAATTGGGAGTATCATTGGATTTCTCTTCATTTTCTTCCAAAGATAATCGCTTAACGAATCTTTGATTTCATTTTTAATCTTACCCCAGTCGGACATGTTTTTATTTAAACACTTCTCAAGGGCATCATTGACCACCATTCTTGCCTCATCCATCAAATTCTCAGATTCTCTTACATAGACAAAACCTCGAGATACGATGTCCGGACCAGAAAGTATTTGATTGCTGTACTTCTCTAAGGTAACTACAACAATGATTAAACCATTCTCAGATAAGTGTTGACGGTCTCTTAATACAATATTACCAACGTCTCCAACTCCAAGACCATCTACTAAGATGCCTTGGCAAGGAATATGATCTACTATCTTCGCGCGCTCATCAGATACTTCAAGGACGTCTCCGGAAGAAAGAATGACAACATTATCTTTTGCAACTCCTAAGTCCTGAGCTAATTCAGCATGGAACTTAAGATGTCTAAACTCACCATGGACTGGGATAGCATACTTTGGTTTTGTTAAAGCATAAATTAACTTAATCTCTTCTTGGTTTGCATGCCCTGAAACATGGGTATCCTGAAAGATTACTTTTGCACCCTTCATAGAAAGTTCATTGATGATTTTGCTAACATTTTTTTCATTCCCTGGGATTGGAGTTGAACTAAAGATTACTGTATCTCCAGGTGTAATAAAGATTTTACGATGAATAGAGGCTGCCATACGAGATAAGGCTGCCATTGCTTCACCTTGACTACCAGTTGTGATTAAAACCAGCTGATCGTCAGTATAATTCTTCATCTGCTCAATATCAATTAAGAGATTCTCAGGCATTCTAATATATCCAAGTTCGGTAGCGGTTGTGATGATATTCACCATACTTCTTCCTTCAATTACTACCTTACGATTAAACTTCTCTGCTGAATTAATAATCTGCTGAACGCGATCCACGTTCGATGCAAATGTTGCAACAATAATACGATGTTTTGTATTCTCTGCAAAAATATTATCAAAGGTCTTTCCTACCGTACGTTCCGACATGGTATAGCCTGGTCTCATAACGTTGGTGGAATCGCACATCAGTGCTAAGACACCTTTCTTTCCAAGTTCTCCAAACTTCTGTAAGTCAATCGTCTCTCCAAACACTGGTGTATAGTCAACTTTAAAGTCTCCAGTGTGTACAATAATTCCAGCTGGTGAATATATCGCTAGTGCTGCAGCGTCTGCAATACTA
>JAEYWQ010000220.1 GCA_023428885.1 Bacillota bacterium | reverse complement strand
TGATGGGCCTTTGCTGTATAGATATCAATTGGGACAAAATCGAAGCCTCTGGCATACATTTCCTGCACTATTTTCATATCCTTATACACATCTTCTTCTTTCTTCGTTAGCTTTTGAGTAGGATCATTGGACGACATTCTCCGTTTATAATCATTCATATGGTACTCCAAACGCTCTCTACCAAGACACATAAGCTCATAGTTAAATGCTGATGCACGAATACTAAAATAAGCTGCGTAATAGGCCAAAGGATAATTTACTTTAAAGTAAGCGATACGAAAGGCCATCATAACGTAAGCAGCAGCATGTGCTTTGGGGAACATGTACTTAATTCTTTTACAGGACCAGATATACCAGTCTGGTACACCTTTGGCAATCATGGCTTCTTCCATATCCGGGGTTAAGCCCTTACCTTTACGAACGCTTTCCATAATTTTAAAGGCTAGCCCATTCTCAACACCTTGTTGTATTAGATAGGTCATGATATCATCACGGGTACAGATAGCTGTAGATAGCGTACATTTACCTTCTGCTATTAAGGTCTGGGTATTGTTTAACCAAACATCTGTACCATGGGATAACCCCGAGATACGAATCATATCAGAAAAACACTTAGGTTTCGTATCACGCAACATCTGCATAACGAAATCCGTCCCAAGTTCAGGAAGTCCAAGACTTCCCAAATCGCAACCTCCAATATCCTCTGGTTTAATACCAAGAGCTTTGGTAGAACTGAATAATGAGATGACGTCTGGATCATCCATACGTATTTCCTTTGCATCCACACCGGTCAAGTCTTCTAACATTCTTATCATGGTAGGATCATCATGCCCAAGAATATCGAGTTTTAATAAGTTATGGTCAATGGAATGGTAGTCAAAATGTGTGGTTATCGTCTTACTATTCATATCATTGGCAGGTCGTTGTACCGGGGTAAAGGAATAGATCTCCTCCCCAAGAGGTAAAACTATAATTCCACCAGGATGCTGACCTGTAGTTCGGCGCACCCCAACACATCCACTTACCAAACGATTGACTTCCGCCGCTCGTTTATGTTCATTATGTTCTTCATAATACTTCATTACAAAACCGAAAGCGGTTTTATCTGCAAGTGTACCAATCGTCCCAGCACGGAAGGTCTGACCTGCTCCAAAGATTACCTCGGTATATTCATGGGCCTTACTTTGGTATTCTCCAGAGAAGTTAAGATCGATATCCGGTTCCTTATCACCATTAAAACCCAAAAAGGTTTCAAATGGTATATTATGACCATCTTTACTGAGTGGCTTTCCACATATAGGGCAATCTTTGTCTGGCATATCACAACCCGAGCTTGATCCAAAGGATTTTACCAACTCAGAATCAAAATCAGAATAATGACAATTCGGACAATAATAATGGGCTGGTAGCGGATTTACCTCCGTAATACCTGACATGGTAGCTGCAAAGGAAGAACCTACTGAACCACGAGAGCCTACCAGGTAGCCATCTTCATTTGACTTCCATACTAGCTTTTGAGCTATGATGTACATAACGGCAAAACCGTTGCTGATAATGGATTTTAACTCATGTTCCAAGCGATCTTGTACAATCTGAGGTAAGTGTTCTCCATACATAGCATGGGCTTTTTCATAACAGATGGTGCGTAAGGTATGGTCTGAATTCTCAATGACCGGGGCACATTTGTCTGGACGAACCGGTGAGATTTTTTCAATCATATCAGCAATCTTAACGGTATTGCTAATAACAACTTCCTCCGCTTTTTCTTTCCCCAGGTACTTAAACTCCTCTAACATCTCTTCTGTGGTTCGAAAATAAAGCGGCGGTTGCTTATCCGCGTCACCAAATCCCTTCGCAGACATAATAATTCTACGATATACTTCATCCTCTGGATTTAAGAAATGAACATCGCAGGTTGCAACCACGGGTTTCTTATATTCCTCACCCAAGGCTACAATTTTTTTATTAATTTCTATCAAATCTTCTTCGGAACTGATATCTATCTTATCACTTTCAATCATAAACTGATTATTCCCTAAGGGTTGAATCTCATAATAATCATAAAACTTCGCTAGACGAATAATTTCTGACTGACCTTCATTACGTAAGAAAGCTTGATACAGCTCTCCTGATTCACAGGCAGAACCTACAAGGAGACCTTCACGATATTTCATTAACAAAGATTTCGGTATACGTGGTCTTCGTTGATAATACTCGATGTGGGACAGACTGACCATACGATAGAGATTAACTCGCCCAATGTCATTTTGGCAAAGTAGGATGCAATGATAGGTTGGCATCTTTTTAATCACATCAGTAGGTACCTTTTCCTTCTCATTCACAGCTGCTAAGCTGCTAATTCCATCATCTATTAGCATTTGTATAAATTTCAAGTAAATCTGAGCCGTACAAGCAGCATCATCTACCGCTCGGTGGTGATTCTCTAAGGAAATGCTTAAAGCTTTTGCAACCGTATCCAGTTTAAAATTATTCAACCCAGTCATCAGAGAACGAGCTAATCCAACGGTATCCACGGAGGTTATATTAAGATCAATCCCAAGTAGCTCTGCCTTCTTGCTGATAAAGCCCACATCAAAGGAAGCATTATGTGCTACCAGATAACAATCCTTGAAAAATTCAATAAACTCTGGCAAAACTTTATGAATTGTTGGTGCTCCCATTACCATATCATCTGTGATCGAAGTCAACTTAGTGATTTCATAGGGAATGGGTACCTCAGGATTAATAAAGGTGGAAAAGGTATCAACAATCTTTCCATCCTTTAGTTTTACCGCACCAATCTCAATAATCTTGTCCTTCACTGGGCCAAATCCTGTAGTCTCGATATCAAATACTACACATGAATCCAATAAATTCTGCCCTTTTTCATTACGGACTGCTTCTTTTAGGTCATCCACTAAGTAAGCTTCCATACCATAGATGACCTTAAAGGCTTTTGCTCTTGCCATCTTCTCTTCGTCTGCAGCATAATCCTTGGGATTTAGGGCATGGTTGGCTTCTGGGAAAGACTGTACCACACCATGATCTGTTATGGCTACTGCTGGATGCCCCCATTCAAATGCAGTTTTAATTAAGGCTTTCGTATCCACCACCGCATCCATATCACTCATCACGGTATGGGCATGAAGCTCCACACGCTTTAGAGGATAATTGTCTTCTCGTTTGGTAAGAAAGCTGGGAATCTTTTTGATACCCACTACCGATGATATCGTTATCTCACGATCAAATTTGTCATACAAGGCCATACCTTTTAGTTTTACAAAATTACCGTTTTTCAAGGCTTTCTTAACATCCTCGATCTGATCATTCTTGACAAATAATTTAATCGCTATGGTATCCGTAAAATCAGTAATGGCACAGCTGACTAAGAATTTCTCATTTCGAATCTCACGGTCTTCATAGCTTTGAATACGTCCTCGAATTACCACTTCTCCAATCTCATCTTGAATCTCTTTGATTGGAATTGCTTCCCCATCAAAGGGGCGTCCATAGACGATATCAGGGTCATCAGGCAACGATTTCTTAGCTTGATATTTTCCTTTTTCGTAAGTACTAGATTTTTCTTCCTTCTTAAAGGCCTTCTCCTTGCCACTGTCTTTGTAAACGCTAACTTTATTCTGTTCGAGCTGAGCACTTAGCTCATTTTCAGCCGTAACCTTTTGCTTGTCTTGACCATCCTTTTTCGTATTATCTATCTCTTTACTTGGTAGATCATCACTTGGAATATATCTTCTTGCTTCTTCCTTATCCTCTTCGTCCTCGTTGGTAATCTCACGCTCATAGAAGTCGAAACGGACATTCAGATCAAACCCATATCGCTCTCGAAAAATAGGTTCGATGAAATCACGGATTTCCTCACCTTTTTTCTGGTTCAAGAAGCTATTCTCTAGTCTAAGGAACATGTTCATACCCTCAAAGGAAATATCGGAAGCCTTTAAGATATTATAATTCATAACACTTTCTTCCATAAGCTCAGTTAAGATGCTTTCACTATGCATATCCCATAGCTTACCTGGATCATACTGGGCGGAAAGAGCATAACGTTCCACAATTGCCACCTTATGATTATCGACCTGAAACAACTGTTTTTGTAGTTGAAACTCCATCGCCTTTATT
Organism: Bacillota bacterium; assembly: GCA_023428885.1. GTDB lineage: Bacteria > Bacillota > Clostridia > Lachnospirales > Lachnospiraceae > Lachnoclostridium. Next base: position 8,141 of record JAEYWQ010000220.1, on the reverse strand, counting down.
TGCTTCCTTGATAGAAGATGAGTACTCTCAATATAAACCAAGGCCTGTCCAGTCTTTTTTGAAATCGTGACCTTAATGACCTGAATATCACGAAACAACTCATTTAGTTCTTCCGACACCATAAGTGATTCAAACACCTCAAAAAACAACATACCTATCGCTCCTACCTAATTTGAAGGGGCATTTTACAATGCCCCTTTGAATGTATCTAGTTCCTTTTTTAGTTCTTCTAGTAGTTGATCTTCCTTCACGGTACGAATGATTTGGCCTTTCTTGATAATTACTCCAACACCATTGCCACCGGCTACTCCAAGGTCTGCTTCTTTTGCTTCCCCAGGACCGTTCACAGCACAGCCCATAACAGCTACTTTAATATCTAATTCATATGCATCAACGAGCTCTTCTACCTGCTTTGCCAGTCCAATCAGGTCAATCTGAGTTCGTCCACAAGTCGGACAGGATACCACTTCTACCCCACCCTTACGTAAACCAAGAGTCTTTAAGATGAGTTTTGCAGAACGAATCTCTTCCACCGGACGGTCAGTTAAGGATACACGGATGGTATCACCGATCCCCTGATGCAGGATTAATCCTAGACCAATGGAAGACTTAATGTTACCTGCAATCACAGAACCTGACTCTGTAATTCCTACATGAAGCGGATAATTCGTCTTCGTAGCTATTAACTCATGTGCTTTTACACACATTAAAACATCCGAAGACTTAATACTGATCACTAATTTATCATAGTCCAAAGACTCAATAATGCTTACCTTATCCAGTGCACTTTCCACAATGCCCTCTGCAGTCACTCGATTACCGTACTTTTCGATCAAGTGCTTCTCCAAAGATCCTGAATTGACACCCACACGGATTGGTATATCACGTTCCTTGGCAACTTGTACTACTGCTTTCACACGATCCATATCACCGATATTTCCGGGATTAATTCGAATCTTATCTGCACCACTTTCCATGGCTGCAATTGCTAAACGATAATCAAAGTGAATATCTGCCACCAAAGGAATATGAATTCTCTTTTTAATCTCCTTGAATGCAGCAGCTGCCTCCATATTAGGAACCGCACAACGAATAATATCACAACCTGCTTCTTCCAATTCTAAGATTTGAGCAACCGTTGCATCTACATTTTCCGTTTTTGTATTCGTCATTGACTGAATCAAAATCGGGTTTCCACCGCCGATCACTTTATTCCCAATCGCAATTACTTTCGTTTTATCTCGAAACATTACAATTTCCTTTCTTGTCCTCATGCTTAATAAACGTTTAAATTTATATATTTTACTCTAATTTATCAGAAAGATTGGCTATATAAACCAATCTTTCCTTATTCTCTGACTTCATTTTTTTCCATTTAAATTAAAAGTACTTCAAAAATCTAATTCTAGTACTTAACTTTCTAACTATTCTAAAAGAAAATATTCTTAATATCGTTAAAGAATACAAATACCATCAATACCATTAATAGGATAAAACCAATACCATGAACATAGCCTTCTTTTTCACGGCTAATTGGTTTTCCACGGACTGCTTCAATGATTAAGAAGAATAACCTACCACCATCTAAAGCTGGAAGTGGAATTAAGTTCATAACACCAAGGTTTGCACTTAATAAGATGACCCAATTCAATAAGTTTAAAATCACATATTTTGTTCCGATTTCATCTTTGGCATCTACTACATTTCCGAGTTCACTGACAATACGGACTGGACCACCTAACTCATCTGCACCAAGCTTACCTGTTACAAGCTGACCAAGACTTTTCACGGTCATTTCAATCCAATAACGAACCTCACCAAAACTATAACGAATGGTCTCAAAAACATCAGTTCTTTCATAACCTCTATTATAGTCAAAACCAAGATCATAAAATTCTGTCATTCTTGGTGTTAGTGTAGCTGTTTTGAGATCATCTTTATGCTTATATTGAATTTCAACACTTCCTTCAGTAAGTGGATGTTCATTCAAATAGTTTTCTAATGTATACTCGCCTGTAATATCAACACCATTGAATTTCGTAATATAATCACCAGCTTCTACACCAGCATCAGCCATGGCAGAATCTTTAAACAACTCATTCACCTGAGAGGTTGCTGGATCATAATAAAATCCAAGCATCATCTTCTTTGTATAACTTGGGGTTAAGTCTGTGGTCATCTTTTTCCCATCACGTTCGAATTCGATTGTAATTGGATTATTAGAATCAATTCCTGTAAATGTTGTATATAGCTTAATGTCTCTTGAGAATACTACATTCTTTCCATCAATCTCTGTAATGACATCACCTGGCTGAAGGCCTGCTTGAGCAGCATTCTCACCTTCTGGTACATTCGTTATAATTGCTGGGTCATAGCCTACATTACCAACCACGATTAAGGAGATAAGAAAGGCTAAGATAAAGTTAAAGAATGGTCCTGCAAAGATAGTAGAAATCCTTGACCAAACATTCTTTGTATTAAAGGATCCTTCTTTGTCCTCTGGGTCATCTTCCCCCATCATACAGGAACCACCAATCGGTAACAGCTTCAAAGAATATCTGGTACCACCTTTTACCGTCGTAAGCAACCTTGGTCCCATACCAATTGAAAATTCAATAACAGTAATTCCATTCTTTTTTGCTAATAAGAAATGACCAAGTTCATGGATGGTTACTACCAGGCCAAATATTAATAATGCAATAATAATATTCATAAACTACTAGTTCCTTTCTTGTCCTATCGAATATGCTTCGCACATTCTCTCTCTATTAAATCATATGTTTCCTGTTCAATATTCAGAATTTCAGAAACATTAGGGTTCACAATCAATTGATGCAAGTCGATTGCCTTCTGGATCAAATCTGTAATGGCCAAATAGGCAATCTCACGATTTAAAAATTTTGCAACAGCACGCTCATTGGCTGCATTGTAGACAGTTGGAAGGCTATGTCCTACCTTCATCACCTCATAAGCCATACGTAATCCTGGAAAATTCTCTAGATCTGGCTTCTCAAAGGTCATCGTACCAAGTTCAAAGAAATTCACACGTTTTCCTGGTAGGGCTCGTCTTGCTTCTGGGTAATAGATGGCATACTGGATTGGAAGCTTCATATCTGGAGTTCCCATCTGTGCTATAATTCCACCATCTTCATATTCCACTGCAGAGTGCAGAATACTCTGAGGTTGTACTACTACTTCAATCTGCTCCACTGGAACACCAAATAACCAGTGAGCTTCTATCACTTCTAAGCCTTTGTTCACCATGGTTGCAGAATCAATAGTAATTTTTCTGCCCATAGTCCAATTCGGATGCTTTAGGGCATCCTCCACTTGAATATCTTTTAAATCTTCTCTCTTACGATTACGAAATGGTCCACCAGAAGCGGTTAAGATGATTTTACTAATCTTGGAGCTTTGGTTTCCCTGTAAAGCTTGAAAGATTGCAGAATGTTCGCTATCTACTGGTAAAAGAGCCACGCCATATTCTTTGACTAATGGCATAATAATATGCCCTGCGGTTACTAAGGTTTCTTTATTGGCAAAGGCAATGTCTTTCTTTGCTTTGATTGCTTCGATTACTGGCTGAATTCCAATCATTCCAACCACAGCGCTTACCACAAGAGATGCACTGTCAATCGTTGCACAAGCGATTAAACCTTCCATTCCAGAAACAACCTTAATCTTTGTATCAGCCAGCTTCACGGCTAAATCTCTAGCTTTCTCAGTGTCATAAACACATACGAGTTCAGGATGATACTGTCTGGCCTGTGTTTCAAGCAAAGTAATGTTTTGTAATGCGGCCAATGCTGCTACCTTAAGATCTGGTTGACTAGAAATCACCTCAAGCGTTTGAGTTCCTATTGATCCAGTTGATCCTAATATCGAAATTGTCTTCATTCTAACCTCTCTCTACCATCCTCTTTTTGTAAAGTCCACCTGCAGGCAGGTGGACTATGATAATTCCTATATTCGATGAAATCTCGAGCTTTATATACAATGATTATGCAAATAACTGTGCCAAATAAAACACGATAGGTGCAGTAAAAATAATACTATCAAAACGGTCCATAACTCCACCATGTCCAGGAATTAAGGTTCCATAATCCTTCACTTCATAATTTCTCTTAATCGCTGAAGCTGCTAAATCCCCAACCACAGATATTAAGGCAGAACAGCCTCCTATCAGTGCAAAACTTAACTGAGGATTTGAAAATCCAGTAATATACTGTTTTGTGAAGCTTGCATATAAAAATCCAATCAATGCTGCTCCTAGTATTCCACCGAAAAGTCCTTCGACCGATTTCTTTGGACTAAGAAGTGGTGCCATCTTATGTTTTCCAATTTTCCTGCCAACAAGGTAAGCACAGGTATCAGAACCCCAGGAGCCAATAAATGCAAGCCACACTAAGAATGCTCCTCCCTCCATCACTCGGACTTGATAAATGTAGGAAAGCATAATAGCAACATAAAACAGTCCAAAAAATGTTAGTGTCGCGTGCTCTGATTTATACTTTGGAAAGGAAAAAACATAAATTGTCATAACAATTAATAAAAAAGCAATACAAAATGGGAAGATAAACTCTTGATATTCAAAATATATCAAAGCATAGTAAGCAATGCAAGCGAAATATCCAGCAAAGCCTAGAATACTTTTATTAATCTTTAAAACCCTATATAGTTCCATTAAACCGATCAGTGAGATTCCAACTAACAAAGCAAATAAAAGCTCTCCTCCAATCACCATAGCGGCAATTGTGATAATCATTAATATGATGGAACTACGAAACCGTATCCAAAATGATGTATCCTTCATTACACCCCTCCAAATCTGCGATCTCTTTTGTTATAATAATCTATGGCTTTTTGCAGTTCATTCTTATTAAAATCCGGCCATAGGACATCTGTGAAATAAAACTCAGAATATGCTAATTGCCAAGGTAGAAAATTCGACAGACGCAATTCACCACTGGTACGAATCAACAGATCTGGGTCAGGAATATCCTTCGTATCCAAACAATCGGCTATGATTTCTTCTGTGATCTCATCTGCTTTTAATTCACCTTGCTGTACTTTCTTTGCAACCTTCTTCATCGCTCTGGTGATTTCATCTCTCCCACCATAGTTAAGGGCAACCTGAAAGTTTAATCCAGTATTATTTTTTGATATATCTTCTAACTCTATGATGCTCTTTTGCAAATCTGTATCCAAATCAGAAATGTCCCCTAACATTCGGACCCTCATGTTATTTTTCTTACTTTTTTTGATACAATCTTTCATAAAATCACGAAGTAAATCCATTAACTTATCCACTTCTTCTTTAGGACGTGACCAGTTTTCAGTAGAAAACGCATACACAGTCATATAGTTAACTCCCATATCATAGGCAGCTTTACCTATTTTCTCGACTACCTTACTTCCTTGGGAATGTCCATAATTACGTGGCATATGCTTTCTCTTTGCCCAGCGTCCATTTCCGTCCATAATGATTGCTATATGATTAGGAACCTTATATTCATTGCCTTCCATTGCATCAATACCTCTCCAAAACAAATAGGACGTATGGACTCTAAGTCGTATACGTCCTATGTTATTATACCGTAAGAATCTCTTTTGACTTGTCTTCCATTAACTTGTCAACTTCTATTACGAATTTATCAGTCATCTTTTGAATCTCATCTTCAATCTGCTTTGTCTCATCTTCTGAGATTTCTTTTGCAATTTTCTTAATTGCGTCATTAGCATCTCTACGAATGTTTCGAATTGCTACTTTAGCATTCTCTGCTTTCTTCTTAACATCCTTTACAAGCTCTTTTCTTCGATCTTCTGTAAGCTCTGGGAAAACCAAACGAATTACTTTACCATCATTGCTTGGGTTTAAACCTAGATCAGAAGTTAAAATCGCCTTCTCGATATCCTTGATTAATTTAGACTCCCAAGGTTGAATCTGGATTACTCTAGCCTCAGGAACACTAACATTAGCAACCGCTTGAAGACTGGATGGTTGTCCATAATAGTCAACTTTAATCTTATCTAACAAGTGTGGATTTGCACGACCTGCACGAATTGCAGCATATTCTTCTTTTAATGCATCTAATGATTTATTCATCTTAACTTCATATGGTTTAACTCTTTCATTCATAACTAATGCCTCCTAAATTCATTAAGTAGCGTAACTGTTTTGTAAATTAATTAAACAGTTACAATGGTACCTGTACATGTACCCTTAACGTTATTAACTATACTATTTTCTTCGTTCAAGGAGAAAACTAAAAGTGCTTTGTGATTTTCCATGCACATTACCGTGGCTGTTAAGTCCATGATTGCCAATTTCTTATCAAGTAATACCTGATAAGTAACTGTATCATACTTTTTAGCCTCTGGATTCGTCTTTGGGTCACTATCATATACACCATCTACGGCACGAGCCATTAATATAACATCTGTTTCAAGCTCAATTGCACGGAGTGCTGTCGCTGTATCCGTTGAGAAATATGGGTGACCAGTTCCGCCTGCTAAGAAAATTACTTTACCTTGCTTTAACGCCTCATTGGCTTTATCTTTGGAAAACAATTCTGTCATGCTTCCACATAAGAAGGGTGTGAATACTTCAGTTTTCATTCCAACAAAACGAAAGATATCAGATACATAGATACAGTTCATTACTGTAGCAAGCATACCAATTTGATCTGCTTTCGTGCGGTCAATTGTCTCTGAACTTCTACCTCTCCAGAAGTTACCTCCACCAATAACGATAGCAACTTCAATCCCATCATCCACCAATGATTTAACTTGTTTTGCGACTTCAATACAAGTAGATTCATCAAATCCGGTTTTCTTATCCCCGGCTAATGCTTCTCCGCTTAATTTAAGTAATACCCTATTATAGGCTCTCATATTAACCTCTTTCTGCATATCCAACTTACCTAAAGTTGAATAACATCCTTTTTGTCCCCATAGATTTAGTTGCAGCGAAGCATAGCTTCACTTCAACTAATTATCACACAAAGTGCAAAAGAGCACTTTGGCGAATGAATAACTCGGGTTTTACTTACGTAAAACACCTCGCGATACTGCTATGTTGAACAGTAACGATTTTAACACATATAAACAGTAATTTCTACTCAAATATGTTATTAATATCAACAGAAGCATAACTTAAGGAACAGAAGCCTTCTAGTACAGCACCATTGTTCATCTGAACAGATTTTGCTTTAATATTACCTTTAATAATTGCCGTGGAATCAATCACAACAGGGCCAGCAATATCAATCTCACCCTTAACCGCACCTGCAATTACACCAGAAGTAGCTGTAATATCACCAATCACAACTGTTCCAAGACCTATCTTAACAGAACCTTCACTATTGATAGAACCTTCTAAACGATCTGTTTTTACATATACTTCGCTTGCCATAGAGTTACCAGTAACTTTACCACTGATAGAAAGTTTACCCAGGCATTCAATATCGCCATTAATGGTTCCCATAACATCTAGTGAGCAATCAGAAATAATGCTACCATTAATTGTAGTGCCCTTGGTAATAACTGTCACTGCCTCTTTATCTTCAACTGCTGATTCTAAGGTGTGTTTAGGAGTCTCTGCTTTCTCTTCCTTTATAGCTTCTACTTTTTCTTCTTGTTTTAATATTGTATCTAAGATTTCCTCATCTGCTACATTCTCATCAAAATCTACCATAGTATCCTCCACCTCATCTTCAACCTTATTTGTATGATCAATTCCATCATCCTTAGAACTGTCATGACTTTCTTCAATTAGTGAATCTGGCTCATCACTTAATAACACTTCCGCAGCCGCCAATATATCTTTATACATATCTTCATCCAAGAAATCTTCATCATATGTATCTTCGCTTTTTGTATTAGTATCTAAGTTCTCCGCGTTATCTTTCACTTCGTACCCTTCATCTTCTAAAGGTTGTGAGGCCTCCCCCTTTAAGTCTTTAAAGAAACCCATATGCTACCTCCTATACTTTTTCCTCAGTTACTTATAACCTTAACCAATCACAGTAATATAACTCAAATTCACAATCGTTCAAGCTGACATATATAATATATGATAGAATATTTCCTTTAATTTGTAAAGAAAAAATTCATAGTCCAAAGCAATTAAGCACACTCAT
>JAEYWQ010000212.1 GCA_023428885.1 Bacillota bacterium | reverse complement strand
CTCTGGAAACATATGTCCTTGCCCAGAAATTCGTAAACGATATTATTGACCGCTTCTTCGATTATGAGGAGAGTGACGATTGTGAATAGTATAAGAAATTGAGAATACATCAATGAAAAGAATAAATCAGATTCAATCTATCCGATAAGATATTGTAGGTACATTTAATTGAAGTGCAACTTTAGCCTTAAGTAGTGGAGGAAAGTATGATACGAGAAATTAATAACGATGATTTTGATGCTTTAATGAAATTGTATATGCAGTTACATAGTAATCTTATGCCAAAGAAGACTCCTGAGGTTATGGAACTTTGGAATCGAATTATTAATGATAAAGACCACCATATTATAGTTGTAGAAGAAGATGGAAAAATTATCTCTTCGTGTGTATGTGTGATTATACCTAACCTTACACATAACCAACAAGCATATGCTTTGGTGGAAAATGTAATAACTGACGAAGAATATAGAGGGAAAGGGCTAGCAACAAAATGTCTAAACTATGCGAAAGAAATTGCATTAAAAGAGAATTGCTATAAATTGATGTTGCTTACTGGATCCAAGAAAGACAGTACGTTAAACTTTTATAGAAAAGCAGGCTATAACAGCGAAGACAAAACAGCATTTATACAGTGGATATAATTTTGGAAAACAGTATTGATGCGTATGGAGTTGAATTGCTTCCTAAGTGATCAAACAGAGCATAAGGAAGGGGAAAATATAAAAGCAAAAAGAAAGGGACATAGGAATGGAGAGAATTTTAAAGATCAGAGAATATGTCAATGATATTATTGATAATATCCCATCTGATGAAGAGCAAAATATAGCAAGAATACATACGTATGGTGTAGCACAGCTTAGCACTATGATTGCCAGCAAAAGAGGTTTAGACCCAGAACTAGCACATATTAGCGGACTTTTGCATGATAGTTATACATATTTTACAGGGAGCAGTTTATTTCATGCTATCAGTGGTGCGGAAATGGCACGTACAGCAATCAGAGATATGAATATTTTTACAGAGAAGGAAAAAGAGATTATCTTATCAGCGATATTTACCATTCAGATAAAGATCACATTCATGATGAATATGATGAAGTGTTAAAAGATGCCGATGTTTTGCAGTACTATTTAAACGATGCAGGCCTACGTATCTATCAACCCTTTCTTCCACGATTGAAAAAAATATTAGAAGAGTTTGGTATGGTTACTGTATTGCCTGGCACTTATGAAGAGGAGGAAGTAAATATAAAAGAACCCTTCATGAGGTCCAAATTTGCTGATCTTGCAGAAGCAATTGCTTCTCAGCACGTCTGCGGAGAAAGAGATAATGAAGTTTTCATGAATATTATCAAGTACTATCCAGAAGCTTCAGCCTTTCATGAGCTTAAGAACTACTGGTGTGCTTCATTTGTGTATCATTGTGCCTTAGAAGCAGGACTGAAGCTTCCCATCAAGCAGCCTCCCTATCGATACAGGTTTGCAGGGGTAGGGACATGGTACCAATGGGCAAGCGACAACCATTTCTGCTTCTATGAAAAAGATGGATTTATTCCTAGTAGAGGAGATATTGTGATCTACAACAATATCATTCCACCAGATAATAAGCCCAACAACAGTCCATGGCATGATCATATTGGTGTGCTACTTTCCTGTGAGGAAGAGTATCTTCTGATGGCGGAGGGAAACATTAACAATCAGAACGTATCAGGGCTAATAAAAAGAAAGCGTGATCATACAATCGGATGTTTTGTCCGGATACCGGATCACTTTGAATATGATGGGTGGACATGTGATTATAAGGCATATTTAAAGACATTGTAGCTTTTTTGAAAGCTAAACCCAGATGGTAGGCTAAGAAATCAAGAAAACAAGATAAGGAGACCAAACAAAATGAATCCCCAAATTCTGAAGTATGTTAATTTTCTACTCGACAAGGATCCATCTCCCTTCTGTGATTACATCCTTTGTAAGGAAATTCTCAAGTTGGATAAGAAATCTATCCAAGACTCCTATGATTGGGCAAGGCAATTTCAGTTATATTCCGAACTATCCAAGGAGCAGCTGTCAGATGGATCTTGGGGAGGTTTTGATGCTAGAATAAGCGAACAGAGTAAAGGGAGACATTTTAAGACTACAGCCCAAGCCATGCATAGAATGCTTGACTTATCCTTAGACATTGACGATCCGATGGTGATGCGAACGGTAGAACTATGTAAGCGATATCTTTCAGGTGAAGTGTCCATTCCTGATACCGTTGGGAAACATAACGATTCCGCACCTACCATCATACGGCGATCGATGATTCGTTGGTTGTCATATTTTGACCCTAATGATAATTATGTAAGGGAACTTCGTTCTTCCTATGCGAAACGTTTGACAAAGGCATGTGAAAAAGGTTACTTTGATAAAGAAATTTGGGAGCAGTTGGATTGTAAGCAAGAGATTGCATTTTATACATATGAAGCTGTCTATATGTTATCATACGGCGATTCCATCTCTAAAGATATACAGAGGATATGGTTGGCTTACGAATGGAATCAACCCCTGTGGTATAATCCTATAAAACCATCTGATAGCATCAGTCCAGATCAGCCTGAATTCCACTTCTGGTTAACTAGGCTAGAGTCTTTAGCATATTTTTCTTTGTTCCATGAAATTATACCGAAAAATATTGTGCAGTACCTGTTTTCTATCTGTGATCGATTGAGTGATATTAATGAGGACATTCCAATATTCATAAATAACTATAATTATCATTACGGTCAATACACTGAACCCACAAGAAACAAACAGCAAAAAAAGAACGATTTACTTCTAAGGATAATTAGAATATTAGATCGGTGTATAGCTTGAATGCTTATCCGTAGCAAAAAATCACAGGTTTCATGGTGAAATTATTTAAGAAGAGAGCGAGGAATATAAGATGATTACTGTTGAAGAGATACCGGTTGAGAGAATAGATGAATTTTGGAAGTGCAAGGCATTAGAAATTGACTTAGATTGTTGTACAGGAAGGCAGCAGAAAGTAGACTCGGAGGAAGGGTTTCATGGATTTATTAGAAATATATAAAGAGTATAATCTGGTTAATGACCAAACTATGGTAAAAGCAAATTATGATTTAAGCAAACGTGAGACTTCTATTCAGATCTTAATTGATCGGAATGGAAACCTGATTATACTAGGTGTGGTTGATAATAACTATATTTACTGGGCTTCCCTCACTAAAACTGAGGATAAGCATATCAATGAGATTATCTTCAATCATCTTGCAAATGATCCATATGACAAGGTCTCCCACAGCTATCAGGCGTTAAGAACAAAGGGAATTGAGTATGAGGATCTAAAACATTGGTACCAAGCATCACTGGTTCGTGAAAGCAAAGATAATATGGTATGGAAAACACCGTTTGGACATTATTATGGGGCAGATCAAATTGAGAATAATGGTAAATATTTTGCCAATGATGTCAGTCGGTTTTTAGCTAACTTACAGGAACGATGTGAATTTAGAGAGTGTAATGGTGAGTACATAAAGGTTTTGGAATATTATCGTGATGTGTTATTACATAATCAGATGGATTCTGACTATATGATCTATTATAAGGTAAAACCATTAGAAGAGATCTTACGAAAAGAAGATTACTTAAGGGTGTCTACAAATTCTGAGATTAGAGAGTTATATATACAATGTATCGATGTGATCGGAAATCTGTACAATCGATATATGTCTGTAGCGAGATAGAGGAAATATAGGAAGATATATAACAAGTATAAAAAGGAAAGTAATTATCTGTACTGGTTTAAGTGGCTCGAATATTATTCATTTAGGAAGTGTCGAAATTGCATTTTGAAGTAAATACTTAATCAATTTTGGAGGTATTCGATGAAGGTTTTAATTGGAGGGTTTCGTGGCAGTACGAATTCTGCAAGGATAATAATTAATAAAATAACAAGTAAATACATTTTAGAGAAAGTATACTTAGTTAATAGCTTTGAAACCAGTCTAACATAGCTTAAAGAATTTATGAACGATAACGAGGTGATTCAATTGGGTATTATTGATACAGTACACTATAGAGAAGCATCAAAAGTTGATATTCTTAAAGTCGCTGAACTTCATAATGATTTGGTATATTTTATTCAACAACAGACAAGGGATGCATATTGGAACTTTGAAGAATTATTCATAGATGATACAATGAAATATTTACAAGAGTTTCTTGATAGTACCAATTGTAGAATATATCTAGCTGTATATGAGGATGAAATCATTGGATTTATCATGGGGGAAGTCATAAGATGTCATTTACCGATTTCAAAAGTAAGTGAAGTTGGCTATATCACGGCTGCATATATTAAAGAGGGGTATCAGAGAAATGGTATCGTGAAGGGACTTGAAGAACAGCTGATTCATTTCTATAAAATGCTAGGAATACAGTATGTCGAGCTTAATTATATGTATAAGAACATTGGTGCAAAAAAATGTTGGGAAGCATTGGGATATCATATCTTCAGAGAACAAGCCAGAAAAGAAATCATGTAAAAGCACCAGATAAATTTATTCTACGAGACAGGTGAAACTTGTTTCATTGAAGGTACATCAAAATTAGATATGTATTATGAAATGATATTATGTTAGGCATAAGGAAATATAAGATGGAGGGTATTTTAGTATGCTTAGCTTTTTTGGAAAAATGTTTGGATCAGATGCAAATGGTAAAATTCGTACAGATAATGCTCAACTGTATGAAGTTCTTCCTAAAACATTCGCAATGTTTAATAAACTACATGGGAAGGAAGCTGCAGAAGCATTGGAGTTATTTGCTACAAATGTTCTTGTAAATGAAAGTATTCCTAATGATGGGTATTTCACTAAAATAGAAGATGAGCCATTTCCAACAGTAGAAGTGCTAAAAAGTCTATATATTGAATATG
>JAEYWQ010000210.1 GCA_023428885.1 Bacillota bacterium | reverse complement strand
CTATAAGGTTGAGAGCTTAATCAGTGCAGTTGATCAAGTGTATGCACTGTCAATGACTGCAAATGTTGGATTAACCTTGCAATTAGAAGCAAGCTTAAATCGCCCAGAAAACTTTAGCGTATCAGCTGGAGAACTTCCGCTGTCTCTCGTAATGCAGGGACATTGTGGTGATGAAACTTCCATTCAGTATTGCGCTATGATGCAAATCATTCCGAATTTCAATGGTTGGGGGAAAGCGGGAAGAGGGATATGTGACAATGGTAAGATTACATTAGAAAATGCGTCAAGTTTTGTGATTCTTTTTGCCGCTGCCACTGATTTTAACAGCAAAGATCCTATGAAAGTTTGTATCGACCGATTAAAGGCAGCTAATAGCAAAGGATTTGATACCATTAAGAAAGACCACATAGCTGACTATCAGCAATTATTTCATCGAGTAGAGCTTTCTCTTGGAGAAGATCGTTTATCTGAGTTCTTACCAACCAATGAACGACTGATGAGAGTATCAGAAGGTGATGTGGATAATGCCTTAGTTGCCTTGTATTATCAATTTGGAAGATATCTACTTATCTCTAGCAGTAGAAAAGATAGTGAGCTTCCAGCCAATCTTCAGGGGATCTGGAATGACTTAATGATTGCTCCTTGGAATGGTCGATTTACTATTAATATTAATACCGAGATGAATTATTGGCTTGCAGAACAATGTAATCTTTCAGAATGTCATGATCCTCTATTTCGTTTGATTGAACGAATGAAAGAAAAAGGGCGTATTATGGCTAAAGAGATGTATGACTGTAAAGGGTTTATGGCTCATCATAACACCAATATCTGGGCAGATTGTTCACCTCAGGACTTTTGGCCATCAGCAACCTATTGGCCGATGGGAGCAGCTTGGCTTTGCTTGCATCTATGGGACCGCTACGAGTTTACCAAAGATCTGGATTTCTTAAGACAAGCCTATCCAACCTTAAAAGAAGCCTCTGAGTTCTTTGAGGATTTCTTAGTGAAAGATAACAAGAAAAGACTGGTGACTTGTCCAAGTTTATCTCCAGAGAATGTATATCAGACACCAAATGGTTATGAAACTTCCGTTTGTGCAGGTCCAACCATGGATAATTCCATGCTTCGTACCCTCTTTGGGGCTACCATTGAAGCTGCTCATATTCTTGGTGTAGAGGATGACTTTACTGCTAAATTAAAGGAAATGAGACAGCGTCTTCCAGAACTAACAATAGGTAGCCAGGGTACAATTCTAGAGTGGCCAGAAGAGTATGAAGAAGTGGAAATTGGACATCGTCATATCTCTCATTTGTTTTCTTTACATCCAGCTGGTGAAATTACAGTGGATGGAACACCTGAGCTGGCAGCTGCTGCAAGAAAAACTCTGGAACGACGACTTAGCAACGGAGGAGGTCACACTGGCTGGTCCTGTGCATGGATTATTAATATGTGGGCACGTTTACAGGATGCTAAGAATGCAGGCAAGTATATTCAAACTATACTGTCAAAATCTACTTATCCTAATATGTTTGATGCTCATCCACCATTTCAGATTGATGGAAATTTTGGAGCAACAGCGGGAATTACTGAGATGCTACTTCAAAGCAATGGAGGTATCTTAAACCTTCTACCTGCACTTCCAGAAGAGTGGCTGAATGGACATATTCGAGGAGTTTGCGCAAGAGGAAATTATGAGTTAGATCTGGAGTGGAAGGATAGTATACTTACCAAAGCCGTGATTTGGATGAAAGAGTGTAATACAGATTCTAATCTGCAAACAAGAGACGAAGAGCAGGTCATAAGGGTCAGAGTGAAAGACTGTAAGAACTATGTCGTAACATCTAAAGATCAGCTAATACCATTGAAATACCTAGACCAGGATATGATTAGTTTTGCTGGAAAGCGCGGAGAGCATTATATCTTAGTTCAAAAGTAATGCACCTGCATATTTCCGATGATATGATGAGATACTTTAAGGAAGACCATATAATGTAGATATTCAATCTGTTTTCAGATGGATATGTGAGGTAAATGTCATGAAAGGGTTAAAAGATACGATAAATAATAGAGTGAGAGGAATCTCAATTGCTGGAATTCGCTTTCCTTTGACAGTCTTATGTTTATTAGCAGCTGCTATTTTAATTATGCGCTTCATAGCTAATGAAGGGGATAAGGAAGAAGTAGTTCTAAAATATATCTTTACTTTAGTGCTTGGAGCAGTGTTAGGAGTAGTTGTACAATTCTTGGTAGAAAGCTTCGAAGTATTACAAAAGAAGCGATTGCTCCTTTATTTGGCTACGTTGATACTCCTAATTGGTTATTTTCTTATTCTGCTTCCGATTACTGATTTGAATGATAGGATTGTAATACGGACTATTGTAACGATTTTTGCTCTTGTATGTATTGGATTATGGATTCCATCGTATAAATCAAGGGCAGACTTTAATTTAGTAGCCTTAGTTCATTTTAAGTCTTTTTTCACTTCCATCCTATATTCAGGTGTTCTGGCCATTGGTTTGGTAGCTATCATAGCAGCGATAGATAATTTATTATTTCAAGTTCCGGATCATACTTATGCTTATGCTATGACCATCATCTGGGTGGTGTTTGCTCCTATTTATTATCTTTCACTCTTAGCTCGTTTTGATGCTAGCGATGAGGAGGAAGAAAGAACAAAGGAGACAAGTTCATATCCAAAATTACTTGAAATCTTAGTTTCAAATATCTCTATACCATTGATCTGTGCATATACACTGGTTTTAGTTGCTTATTTTATTAAGATTGTCTTTACCCGTACCTGGCCATCTGGTCAAGTTGGTCCAATGGTATTGATTTATACAATTGCTGGACTTGTGATTTATATCTTGGCTAGTTTACTTAAGAATCGGTTTACACAATTTTATCGCAAAGTATTTCCAAAGATTTTAATCCCGATTGTAATTATGCAACTCATCTCAGTAGGGATTCGTGTGAATGCTTATGGGATTACAGAGTCTAGATACTATATACTTGTGTTTGGAATCTTCTCTCTAATAGCTGGAATTATCCTTTGCTTTAGTGATGTGAATAGGAATGGCCGTCTTGCTTTACTTGCAGTAATTCTAGCGATTTTATCTATTATTCCACCAATTGATGCATTTACTGTGTCGCGTAACAGTCAGATAGAACGATTAGAAGATATTCTTGAAGAAGAAGGTATGCTTGAGAATGAGAGTGTAACAAAGAATTCTAATGCTAACTTTAAGACAAAGATGGAGGTTACGAATATCTTATTTTATCTTCAGCAAAGTAGCTCCTTAAGTTACTTGGAATGGTTACCTGTGAATTTTCAGGTTTATGAGGATATGGAAACGATATTTGGATTCGGTCCAACTTATTCTTATACTGGAGAAGAGATTCATTATACAAACATTTATCTCAATAAAAACCAGGCCTTACCAATTGAAGGTTATGATGTTATTTTTAATGCTCAAGTTGGAAGCTATATGAAAGATCCTGGCACTAACTATAGTGAATTTATGATTGATCAAAAGAGTTATCGTCTTAACATCGATAGGAGTTCTGCTAATGATGTTAGAGTTTCCATTCTAGATAACCATGGAGCAGAGCTTATTGGTACAGGACTAAAAGAGTTTGTAAAAGGACTTAATAGCGATACTTCACCTGCCAAGGAATCACTTTCACCGCAGGAATTAAGTTTAGATGTGAATCAAAATGGCTACCAATTAAGGATCATATTTGAAAATATTAATTATACGACAGTGAATGGGCAAGAGGATTCATACGATTATAACATTTACCTAGTATTCGCAGCTCCATAAAAAGAGGATTCAAACAACATGAGACTGTTGCAACATCAAAGATTATGATGTTACAACAGTCTCCTTTTCATTCATAATAAATTTTGATGAATTTCCTATGAATGATATGCGTTATGTTCCAAGATGTATACGAGCGGGAATGGAATATTGTCGTTATTCAGTTATGTATATTGGCTAAATATATCATGATATTGCTAATAGTTGAAATGTAATCAACTTTGTAGTAATCTAAATCCATATCAATTTAAGCTCTCTGAAACTAAAGATTGTCCAATTAAAGTGAGGTAGGAGGATAAAAATGAGGGGGAGGAAGCTAGCAAAACTCGTCTTTCTCAGTCTATTAGCGCTTGTTAGTGTAGGCTGTTCGAAGGACAAAAAAGATCAAGAAAAATATGAAGAAAAATATGAAGAAAAAGATACGGAGGCAAATGATATTATGCGTGAATGTTCATTAACAGAAGAAAATGTTAAGTTATTAGGTCGAACTTATTTGCATCAAGAGGTATTGTGGTTAGCATATTCAGCAACTGGTGTGGAATTTAAGTTTAACGGAACGGAATGTAGTATTGATTTTGTAGGAGATAATATGGCAACAGGCATTGGAGAGGATATTCATCGTGCCAAGGTAGGGATCTATGTAAATGAAGAGCTACTGCTAACAGAATATATTGATGCAGCGAAGAAGAGCATTGATGTATTCAAAAGCGATGTTGCGAAGGATGTCACAGTCCGTATTGTGAAATTGTCAGAAACCACTGATTCTACCGTGGGTATTGAAAGCGTTCGGGTGGTTGGTACTTCCATTAAGAAAACTCAAGAAAAAGACTTAAAAATTGAATTTATTGGAGACTCCATCACTTGTGGCTATGGTGTAGAAGCAGGCTTAGAAAGTACATATTCTACCAAGAATGAAAATGCAACAAAGGCTTATGCTTACCAGACAGCAAAAGCATTGAATGCAGATTATAGTTTGGTTTCCATCAGTGGATATGGAATTATCTCCGGTTGGACGGATACTGGGGTTAAGAATGAAGAATCTCTTATCTTACCTTACTATGAAAAAATCGGTCGATCTTATGGACGTATTGCTGCCCAAATCTCACCGGAAACTATACCTTGGGATTTTACGAAGTTTGTTCCTGATGTGATTGTTATCAACCTTGGAACCAATGATGCCAGTTATTGTGGAAGCGATGTGTCACGCTGTAAAGAATATGAAGCAGGGTATAAAGACTTCATAAAAGCAGTGCGTGGATTGAATCCTAATGCGAAAATCATCTGTAGTTTAGGAATTATGGGAGATTCCTTATATCCATATTTGGAGAATGCTGTTTCTGATTATAAATCAGAAAGCAAAGATGACAATATCCTTACCCTGAAGTTTGATGTTCAATTAGAAGCAGATGGATATGGGGTAGATTATCATCCATCACAGGTAACTCATACAAAGGCTGCATTAAAATTAGCCAATTTTATTAAGGCAGAACTAGCTTTGGATGTAAATGTTGAAGAGACATTGAAATTGGAAGATGCATTAGTAGATGATATTGATACCTCCTGGATTGATCCAAGTAAGAAACTAGTAGCACTCACCTTTGATGATGGTCCTGTGGATTGGAAGGAAGACTCAACTGCGATGCAGATCTTAAAGACCTTGAAACAATATGGCCAGCATGCCACCTTCTTCTACAATGGTATGAATATTAATCCAATCAACAAACAAGAGATCTTATTTGCCAAAGAACTTGGTTGTGAGATAGCTAATCATACCTGGTCCCATCTTGACATGACCTCCCTAAGCCAGGAGAAGATGAAAAAAGAAGTTGATGATACTAGTGCTGTGCTAAGCAATATAACTGGTCAATCCTCTTTTCTATTTAGACTACCATATCTAACCTTTAACGAAACAGTATTAGAAACTGTAGATGCACCATGTATCGGTTGTTGTGTGGATACACGAGATTATAGCAGCGAGGCAACTAAAGAAAGCATTATAAATAGTATCCTAGAAGCTCATGAGAAGGGAACACTTGCAAATTCCATCTTATTGCTGCATGAACCTTATGAAAAGACAAAAGAAGCGGTAGCGGAAATTGTTCCGAAATTGCTAAAAGAAGGCTATCAGCTTGTCACAGTCTCAGAACTTGCGAAGATGAATGGAATTAGCCTAAAACCAGGTGTTATTTATTCTAAGCTAGAGAAGAACTAAAAGAAGAGGAGGGGACTGTTGTCACATAACTAGTGTGACAATAGCCCCCTCCCTTGGTAAAAGACAGCCATATTCTATTTTAGATATTTTCTACCCAGCTCGGTTAACTCATTCATTTCCTTCATCCCTATTCCAAACTGAAACTGCATGGTATCAGTAGGGTAAGATTTGAGTACCTTACTTTGTATTAGAGTTTGGCCTTTTAATGCAAACTCAGAGGATGCTCTGGATTCAGCCTCTTTTTCATCATAAGCTTTTAAGGTTAATGTTGTATAATGTGTCTTATCCTGTTTATTTCTTACCTTACAGGCAATAAAGTATAGCTTTTCCTCGGATACAGGGACTTGTACAAGAACCTTTTGGATAGTGTTGGTTTGTTTGGATACTTGTTGAGGAGCACTATCAGCATGAGTATCAGCAAGCTGTAAGCCATTCAGAGTGCCAAGAACATAGGCTAGCTCTAGTAACCGTTGAATTTTTGGATCATGAATTGAGGTAAATTGTTTTGACTTTAAAGTTGTTTGTGATAACTCTTCTTCCGTGAAATGATAAAGCTTATTATTTTTAGCTACCATTTTCTGCATCTCATATTGACCATTGATATTATCGTTTTTCCATTGATACATGATTCTTCGCTTCCTTTATCTTTGTATTTGCAGATATATTGTAATATGCTGCATAGGGAGTGTAATTTAATCATATTATAACACAATTTATGATTTAGCAAAATATCTATAAATGACGCTGAAAATTTTGACAGTATGATTGTAGGTTTAACTGTTACATCATCAAACTATAGTACTAACACGAATTTGTCCTTCATAAGATAAATTAATTATATGGAAAATGAGGTTATTATGAAAAAAACAGATCTACCATTGCTCTTAGTGGACAATAGAAATGTAATGTCTATCATGAACGAAGGAGAATTCCGTTGTAGTGGATTAAGCTTTGAGGAGGCAAAAGCAATTATTGAAATGCATGATGAAGAAGATATTGTATTATGCTTTGCTGGTTATGACTTGGAGGATATTGTTTTTAATTATCTGAATATAGAGCGAAGAGGAATTAAATACAAGAATATATCAAATATGAGGGTGGGGCAGGATGCCATCGCTTTTAAACTATATGTGACGCCATCAGAGACACAACCGGTGATAAAAACACCAATTGGATCAGAAGCGAAAAAGATACAAAACGTTTATGTTCATTGTCAACATATAACTAGACTTTACTAACATGAAAGAAGATGATCCCAAGGGGACTTAGGAAGCGTCATCACCCAGGGTAGAATATATTTCTTTAAGTATACTGTTGAAAAAACAAGGAGCTACTTTGTGTGCAAAAGACAAATACATGGACTTTGTGTTTGGTCTTGGCATTCAAAGTAGCTCCTTGTTTTTCTCACCTAATATATTCTATTCTCCACCAGGTCCATCTCTTCGTGGAACATCATCTGGTTTCACTGAATTGGAGGATCTTGGCTTATCAACGTTTGGTATATCACCATCACCATAATCGATATTAAAATCATAGTCTAAATTAATTCCGTCTGTTATGTTACTTGTAACTTTTGTTGGTGTACCTTTGTTATTTTTCATATTATCCATTATTAGATATCCTTTCTTTATGATATATATGTTTTTGCATAAGGTACTGTTATTATTTACGAACATGGTAATTCTATTCATGATAAAGTACCTTAGATTTTATAGCAAAATTGTAGATATGAATATCGTGTTTTCTTAAATAGATGTAGAAAATAGGGTTAATTTGTTTTATAATTAAACTTAATGTGGAACATAATAAAATTAAGGTAATTTAGCTAATGTAGGATGTTAAAATTGAGAACTAGATGTAAGAGACAATGGAGAATTGTATGGGTGAATATCAACATTTGGAGCATGAGTTTGCACCTGAGTATCATATAGATTCTAAAATCCTAATTCTGGGAAGCTTTCCATCAGCTAAGTCAAGAGAGCTATCCTTTTATTATGGACATCCTCAGAATCGCTTTTGGAAGGTATTAGCTGCTGTGCTTAAAGAGAAAGTTCCACAAACGATCATAGAGAAAAAAGCCTTTCTAAAAAAGCATCAGATTGCTATATGGGATGTGATTCAAAGCTGTGATATCGTTGGGTCCAGTGACAGCAGTATTAAGAATGTGGAAGTAGCAAATTTATCAACTATCATGAATTCTTGCAAAATTAAACAAATCTATGTCAATGGTAGAACAGCTGAAAAATTGTATCGTAAATATAGCGAGAAATTGACGAATCAAAAGGCCATTGCTTTACCTTCTACAAGTCCAGCTAATGCGAGCTTTTCCTTAGAACGATTAGTTCAAGAGTGGCAAGTGATCAAAGATCATTTGAAATAAAGTAGGAGAGACAAAGAAAAGGTAACATATGAAATAAGTTAATCTAAGAAATAAGTTAATCTAAGAAAAATTTTAGCAAAAGCAAAGATAGCTAACAATATCAAAACAAGGAGACATAAGATGAACGAATATTTAAATACACCCCTATGGGATAGCACAAAATCAATGGAGGAACGAACTAATTATGCCTTATCAGAGCTTACTATAGAAGAAAAATTTTATTTTCTTTCTACTGCTTGCATTGATGTAGAACGCTTAGGGATCCGAAGATTTTTCTTTGGTGGTGAAGCAGCTCATGGAATCGAGGCAAGACATGACCAGGCCTTCAATGCAGGAGTTGCTCAACCTACCACCACCTTTACCCAACCGATTGGAATGAGCGCTACCTGGGATACAGAACTAATCACCAGAGTCGGAGAAGCAGTTGGCACAGAAGCTAGAATCCTCTATGAAAAAGAAGGAAGGCTTGGTGGGCTTAGCCGATGGGCACCGACGGTTGACATGGAGAGAGATCCAAGATGGGGCAGAACGGAAGAAGCTTATGGAGAAGATCCTTATCTTACTGGCATGATGGCTTCTGCTTATATCAAAGGTATGCAAGGAGATCTGAATGATAAGTTACGTTGCGCTGCAACTTTAAAGCACTTTTATGCCAATAATGTAGAAACTGATCGTGTCAGAACAAGCTCCAGTATAGATCCAAGAAATAAGCAGGAATATTACTTGGAGCCATTTCGTTATGCAGTAATGGAAGGGAAGGCGGAAGGAATCATGACCGCATACAATGAGATTAACGGAATTCCAGCCATTGTAAATCCAGAGATACAAACCATAGCCAAAGACGATTGGAAGTTAGGAGGCCATGTAGTTTGTGATGGTGGGGATATGGTTCAGAATGTGACCGAACATCATTATTGTGATACCCATGCCCAAACCATCGCTGACGGCTTGAAAGCAGGAATTGATTGCTTTACTGATGATATGGATCTGGTAGCCCATGCAGCTAAGGAGGCATATGAGAAGGGATGGATTACTATACAGGATATCGATCGTGCTCTTTATCACTCCTTTCAAACAAAAATAAAGCTTGGTGTGTTTGACTCAGATGGAGGTCCCTATGCAAATACCAAGGAAGACTTATTAAATTGTAGAAAACATCAAGAATTGGCCTTGGAGTGTGGTAAAAAGGCTACTATCTTATTAAAAAATGACGGGATATTACCAATACAGGCTAAGAAAAAAGAAACGATTGCTCTTGTTGGTCCTCTCGCAGATGTATGGTATAAGGATTGGTATTCTGGTATTCCACCTTATCATGTAACGGTCAGCCAAGGAATTAAGAATTGTTATAAAGATCAATATCTTGGTACTGAGCCAGGACTTATGTCGATTAAACTAGGTTGTGAAGCTGGCTATCTAACCCTAACACAGGATCTTCGCCTAAAGGTAGCTGATGAGTCAATGGCTGAAATCTTTCTTCTAAATGATTGGGGTTTTGGAAGCAGTACACTAGAGGCTACTTCAAATCATATGTTATTACGTGGTGATGAAGAGAAGAAGTATGTGACAGCTAGCAGTAAGGAAGCATTTGGTTGGTTTGTCAAAGAAGCCTTTGATATTCAGATGGAGAAGGAGGAGTTTTCCTTTCAGGTTAACTCAGAAGGCAGTAGCTGCTACTTACTCAATTGGAAGGATCGTCCCTTGTATGTGGATGAAGAAGGCTACATTGCGATTGCATCTGAATCTGACTTAAGCAAGGGCAAAAAGACCTTATTCACCATGGAACTAATAGAGGATGGAGTGAAAAAAGCCTGTGATTTAGCAAAGAAGGCTGACCGAGCTATCTTAGTAGTAGGTTGTAATCCAATGATAAATGCCAAGGAAGAAGTGGACCGCAGCAGTATCATGTTGCCTCCGATGCAAGAAGAATTGATGAGAGCAGTTTATCAGGCAAATCCGAACACAGTATTGGTTTTAATCAGCAACTATCCTTATCAGATTACTTGGGCAAAAGAACACATGAAAGCTATTATAATGACTGCTTCTGGCAATCAAGAGCTTGGTAATGCAATTGCTGCAATTATATCTGGGGAGGAGTCGCCAGCTGGTAGATTGAATATGACTTGGTATCAAAATGATAATCAATTAACAGATATCAATGACTATGACATTATAAAAAAGGAAAGAACATATCAGTATTTTAAGGAGGAGGTTCTCTATCCCTTTGGCTATGGGTTAAGCTACGCTAGGTTTGAGTATGATGAGCTTAACGTTGAAAAAGATCAACAACAGCTTAAAGTTTCTGCTCTTATTCGTAACTTAAGTGATTTTGATGCAGAGGAGGTAATTCAGGTTTATTATCGTATAAGAAATGCTAGAGTTAAGACTCCAATTAAGAAATTATGTGCTTTTCAACGAATTATGGTGAAAGCGAAGCAGACACAGAGAGTAAGCTTTGAGATCGCAATTTCTGAACTGGCATATTATGATACTATCGCTGAAAGAAAGCTTGTGGCAGATGGAGAGTACGAAATCATGGTAGCATCCTCTAGTTTGGATATTCGTGATAGTAAATTACTGATCATTGAAGGGGAGACAGCTGGATATCGAAATCTTAATCATAAAATCAAAGCCGATCATTACGATGATTACGAGAATATCTATCTTCACCGTGGCCCAATTGGAAAAACAGCAGTGTGTGTGAAGGATTTAGGACAAGATGGTGTGTTGATATATCAAAACTGTATAGTTGATAAGAATAGCTTATTTTTAGGTGTTGAACTTAAGGCCATGGAAACAGGAAAGCTACGTTGTTATGTAGAGGATAAGTTTGTTGGAGAAGGAAAGGTAGAAGCAACCGCTGACTTTGAACTCTTTAGTTTACCATTACAGCATGAAATAACTAATGAAAAAGCTTTTGAATTGAAAGTCCAAATCGAAGGTAATATTAAGCTGACAGAGCTTCAATTGGTGTAATCGTCATTGGTTAAGAGTGGGGAAATAGCAGAATAGTATGCTTTTCAAGACAGGTGATTCATGATATACTTTGATCGGGAAGGTAAAGCGTAGAAAGGATATTATGAAAAAACGTTTTAAAAAAGTATATATAGAGATTACTAATTGTTGTAATTTAAGTTGCGAGTTTTGTCCAAAGACAAGTCGTCCCCTTAAGTTTATTAGCATTGAACAGTTTAGATATATCTTAAAGAGTATAAAACCATATACTGATTATATCTATCTGCACATAATGGGGGAGCCGCTCTTACATCCGATGCTGTCTGAACTTTTGGCTGCAGCAGATGAGGAGAGATTAAAGGTTAATCTCACCACCAATGGGACTCTACTTTCAAAGCATGAAAAATTACTATTAGATTCCAGCGCATTAAGACAAGTTAATATCTCATTGCATAGCTTTGAGGCAAATGATAACGAGATCACATTAACGGAGTATGTGAATCAGGTACTTGATTTTGTCCTTCATGCAAAGAATAGCACTAAGATTATATCCAGTATTCGTCTGTGGAATATGGACAATACAGCGAATGAGTTAACTGGTGCAAATTTAGAGAATTCGAAGATAGTACAGTTAATTGAACAGCGACTTGGAATGAAGGAAGACTTAAGTGATCTTCTTAAGAATACGATGCAATTAAAAATAACTGATCAGGTGTATCTAAACATGGCTCAAAAATTTGATTGGCCTGGATGGGACAAGCAAATGAAAGAGGAGAAGATCTTTTGCTATGGTTTAAGAGATCAGATTGGTATCTTGGTTGATGGAACCGTGGTTCCTTGCTGTCTGGATAGTGAAGGAAGCATAGCACTTGGAAATGTCTATGAACAGTCCTTTGACCAGATCATTAGC
>JAEYWQ010000186.1 GCA_023428885.1 Bacillota bacterium | reverse complement strand
GTAAGAGCTCTCTGGTGCTTAGCACAGTTTCCAGTAATACGACGAGGAAGGATCTTTCCTCTTTCGGAAACGTATCTCTTTAACTTGTTAACATCCTTATAATCGATTCCTGCGTTAGTTTTATCTGAGCAGAAAACGCAAACTTTCTTTCTTCTACGAGTCATACGTCTCTTCATTGGAGCGTCGCCCTTATCGCCTTTATCCTGTTTATTAAAAGCCATTGTTATTTCCTCCTATCCATCAATGCACGAAATTTATCTCGTGTTCTTACACATCTGTTGTTTTTACCTTGATTTAGTTGAAAGGAAGCTCCTCATCAATTCCATCAGGTATATTCATGAATCCATCACCAGCTGCTGCACTTGGAGTAGGTCTTGAAGATGGCTGGTAACTACCGGATTCTCCGGAAGATGCCTTGCTCTCTGCAAATTCAGATTCTTCTACAACGATATCTGTTGTATAAACCTTCTGACCTTCTTTGTTTGTGTAACTACCTGTTTGGATTCTACCGGTAACCGCAATCTTTAATCCCTGTCTGTAATATTTCTCTGCGTGTTCAGCAGATTTGCCAAAGGCTACACAACTGATAAAATCAGCATCCTGCTCACCTGGTCTTTTAAATCTACGATCTACGGCCAAAGTAAATCTAGCGATAGCCATAGAGTTCTCACCCTGAGAATATCTTACTTCTGGGTCTCTAGTAAGTCTACCCATTAAAATGACTTTATTCATTTAAGGAAAACCTCCTTTATTATGCGTCCTGTCTAATGCATAAAAATCTGATTACGTTCTCCATGATACGAAGTCTTTGTTCAACTTCATTTGGAGTTGTAGAATCAGCATCGAATTGGATGAAATAATAATAACCTTCTTTCATCTTCTGGATTTCATAAGCTAATCTTTTCTTACCCCAGTCATCTACGTTAGTAACTGTACCACCAAATCTGGCAATAAGTTCTTTTACCGCTTCAACTGTAGCGTTTTTAGCGTCATCCTCGATTTTTGCATTTACAACTAAGGCTAATTCATATTTGTTCATAGTTGTTTGCACCTCCTTTTGGTCTCTGGCCCTCAATCGAATGAGAGCAAGGAAATAAATATACATATCACAATTTGATATTATAACATACAAGCTTCTGCAAAGCAAGAATTTTTTGATATTTATAAACGAGAGGAAACCGCAGTTAACTCAATTATAATGCAAAAATTTGACCTAAGAACATAAAAAATACACTTTATTCTGCTCTATTTGAATTTCTTTAATTCAGCCTTTTACGTCGTAAGGATATTATAATAAGAAGAAACGATACAAATACTATACTTATTAACACCACCACATCAACAAGAGGAATATTATCCACACATAAGATTTGATATCCCCAAGTAGCCGGTAATAGCTTACCTATCGCTCTCAAAGGTGCTGGAAGGAATGAGCTTGAAAACATAATTCCACTGATCATGATAGAAGGTAAGAAAATTAATTGGCCAAAAATAGAGACTTTGGATGTGCTCTTTACCCACATTCCGATCACACTGCCAACACTTATCGTAACAAATAGAAAAATGAAAAGCTTGATAAAATACAGTAACACATTCTCAGGAACTACTGCTTGATACGCGATAGGAGCTGCGAAAAATATAATTATGCTAACGATACTAAGATGTACAAAGGCAGAGATTAAGTTATTTATCAGTGGTGTCCATAAGGGAATCCTACCTACCTGATATGCTTTCTTTATATCACTTCCATATAACTCAACCAAGGCTACCGGAGCTCCTAACACCCCTCCCATGGTGATACCAAACACACTCATGGATTGGATTAAAGTATCCTTTGTCTCTGGCATAATGGAGGTAAACACTCCGCCGATAAAGGCAAAAAAAACCAAGGGTACTAGATAATAGATAAGGAAAATCTCTTTCCTGCGCAGATCCAGTTTCCACTGAAGCCTAACACCATAGAAAAAAGCACTCATACAGCAACCTCCTCTTCTTCCTTGCTCAAGGCAAGAAAACGTTCTTCTAGACTTACCTGTTCTAGTTTCATATCAATAAGACTAATATTTTCCTTTGATATCATCTGTAATAATTCTAAGAGACCTTCCCTCAAGTGACTGCTTTCAAAAACCTGATATTTATGGTCGCATCCTAGAAAGGAACAATAACGAAATTCTTTCCCAGAAAGGGAAGATGAGAGATATAGATAAATCTTGGAGGAATCTTTTATTGTAACCGTCATCTCTTGTGGTGTTCCGATAAAGGCTAACCGACCCCCACGTAAAACTCCAATGGTATCGCACAATTCCTCCACTTCTGCCATATCGTGACTGGACATTATGATAGTCTTTCCCCTTTGCTTCAAACTACGAATCTCTTCATGCAAGGCGATTCTTCCTTCCACATCTAGCCCTGCCGTTGGTTCATCCAAGAATAGAATGTCAGGATCCTGGATTAAGGATAGAGCCAAATGAAGCCGTCTCTTCTGTCCTGTTGATAACTCCTTATAGACTTTATTTTGAAAATTAGTAATACCAAGTCGCTCTACTAAAATCCAATCTAGCTTTACCCGATTCCAGCGTGCAAATAATTCCAACGCTTCCTTAGCACGTATCTCTTCTGGCAAAGAAGTAGATTGTAACTGCACTCCTATGGTCCCATGTAGCCTAACCTGACCAGCCTGATAGCTCAATAAGCCTTCCAAACACTCTAAGGTTGTGGTCTTTCCAGCCCCATTAATTCCAAGTAGGCCAAAGATTTCACCTTTTTTCACGTTAAAGGAGATAGAGTGCAACACCTCATTCTCCCCGTATGCTTTAGTTAAATCGCTTACCTCAATTGCTAACTCCACAATTATCCCTCCAAATTCCTAAATCATAAAATCATGCCGTCTCCTCAGTAATCGCTTTCCACTCATCATAAATGAGCAAACCTTCTTCCATTTTCTTTGCTATTCTCCTATTGTTAGATAGATTTCCTTCTTCATGATA
This sequence comes from Bacillota bacterium, assembly GCA_023428885.1. Lineage (GTDB taxonomy): Bacteria > Bacillota > Clostridia > Lachnospirales > Lachnospiraceae > Lachnoclostridium. The sequence goes on along the minus strand of JAEYWQ010000186.1, from coordinate 12,905 downwards.
CCCCCTTAGAGCTGCGTAAATATTATTTCTTCAAAAATTAAGTCTTACTTCATAATTTTGCTTTCTTTGATTACCATATTATAACATGTAACGTAAGGTAACATGCAAGAGATTTCCAAAATTATTAATAAAACTGCTTCAAACCTGCACTGCCTTTACCACAAAGAGAATCAAAAACAAGAACAAAGTGTGCTTTACACACTCTCGCGACCAAAGATCCTTAGAAAGCACACTTTGTTCCCGCACCGACCGGGTGTCGCGATTTTTGCGACAATTTACCTTACCCGGTCGTGTGCATCTCGGCACGAAGTGCCTTTTTATTGCATAGGAAATTATGAGGAATTTCATATGCAATAAAAAAAGTGTAGATTATCTCCACACTTTTTTGACTTTGCTTCACTAATTTATTTTAAATAAACTTCGATCTAATTTTACTGTGTATTACGAAAAACACCCCTTACACCCTTTTCCACTTGTTTTCGAGGTAACATTACCTGATGGTCACAGCCTTTGCACTTTAGGCGAAAATCAATCCCTACACGTAGAATTTCCCATTCATTGCTACCACATGGATGGGGTTTTTTCATCTTTATCACATCTCCAACTTGTAAATCCATCCTTACTCCACCTTTCCATGCCTATCACTGCTCGATGCTTCATACTTTCAATTGAAAGATTTATAGAAAGCTTATTGTCTTTCAATTATTTAACAATTAATCTTTTCATTTGTCAAGTGCTGAGACTTCGTTTTAATTAAATACCATCCACTATCAGATAGTAAATTAATATTTTCAAAAAGTGACTAAACTTTATTATTTAGTTCTTGCATATAGAAATGGTATGTAGTATCATAATACATAGAATATAGTTATCAAAACTACATATAATATTCTTAGTGACCATGTATAAGGTTACTGAAAAGCTTAATAACAAATAGAAGGAAGGTTTTTTTATGATTGCACTTATGAAACAACAACTCGTCAAGGGAAACTTCAAATTCAAAGATCCATTTAGTGCGATTTCCCATCTTGTGTTTTCCATTATGGCTATAATTGCCACACCGCCCTTATTAGTATTCTCTTACCTTAACTTAGGGAAACTATCCCTTATTTCTATGCTATTATTTATGGCTGGAATTATCTTATTATATTCAGCCAGTGCAATGTATCATACATTTGATATCACTGAACAAGTTAACACCAGATTAAAAAAAATTGATCATATGATGATCTATATTTTAATTGCAGGCTCATACTCACCAATCTGTCTGGTCGGTTTAGGAAATAAAACAGGCATAATTCTATTTATAGTAATATGGGTGCTAGCGCTCATCGGCCTTTTTCAGGCAATATTTTTTATACATGCACCAAAGTGGGTGAATTCTATTATCTATATTGCTATGGGTTGGAGTTGTATCTTCGCATCTGGCCCTATCAAAGCAGTCTTGTCTCCAACTGCTTTTGCTTGGCTTCTTATCGGCGGTGTCATCTATACCATCGGCGGTGTCATCTATGCACTTAAGCTTCCGCTATTTAATAAAAACTTCACAACACATGATCTATTTCACCTGTTTTGCATCGGTGGTAGTGTATCCCATTATGTTCTTATGTTTTATCTCTAGTAAGTTATCATAAACAAGATGTGTCAGCAAGCTGCCTAACGTATCATGAACTGCTACGCGAGTTTCTTCGGTTCATGTGCGCGTTCGCATATATGCAAGCAAGCTTACATGATGACATAGAGACTGGTTTATTATCCCCCTGTCATCTGATCTCTATGCTATCGCACAAATTAAAAAGAGCCATCAAAAAAAATGATGGCTCTCAATATATGTCAAGCAACCGGTAAAAGTGTTCATTTCCATAGGTAGCATAAAAAATGTAAGAAGATATCGGTTGCTAATTTTTGCAAAGACCTATGTAATCAAGAGAATATGACGTCTTTGCTATGTATGTTTCTAAGCCGATAATCTTCTATATCATACTATATGTAATAAAAAATAAAATGTTACTAAAGAAGACTAGAGAAGTTTCTATAATAAAGATGAGTCAGAAAGCTGCCTCACTTGTCATGAATAAGATGAGTTAGCAAATTAGCTTACTCGTCGTAAACTAATAAAGAGGTCGTTATGCCAACGGCCCCTTTTTTTACCTATTCAGCTTTTAATAACAACATCGGATCTAACGTTTCTTTTCCTTCATATACCTGGAAGTATAGATGTGGTCCTTCAATAACGAAATACTTTGTAGTTTCGCTAATCTTACCAATGATGGCACCTGCTTCTACGGTATCTCCAACTTTTAACTTAACATTATCTAGTTGACCGTATACTAACTTATAACCACTACCGATGTCCATTGTTATAGTATTACCAGTTCTAGCTTCCTGTTCAATACTAGTTACAATACCCTTTGCTGCTGCCTTAACTTCGGTGCCAACTTCTCCTGCAATTAAGATTGCTGGATTTGTCATGTACTGTTTTAAGGTTGCATAATACGTTGTTTTGTCCACACAATAAGGCAATATGATATTTCCTTTGATTGGCCAATCCAACCCACTTTCTTTGTTAAAGGATAAGTTTTCTGCTGTGTTTTGCATAACAGGCTGTGTATCCTTTTTATCGTCTTGTGCTGTCTGATTTCCCGTGGTGTTGCTGTCCTTTACCGGAGCCTGCGTTGGTTGCTGTGCCGTTTCATCAACCTGTGTTTCCACTGGCTCTTTCGTCACGTCCACTGGTGAATTATCAACCAGGTGCTGCTTGTCTGGAAGATCTGCAACATTCGGATCCAGATAGTCGTCCTCTGCATATGTGCTATCCTTGCCGCTTGGACTTCCTTGGGAAGCATTTAATGGGGATTCGTTAAGGTCAATTTTTTTGTCATTGCCTGAACTGCCAGATTGATTGGTTAACCTCACCATAGCAATCACCACAACTACAAACACTCCCACCAAAAGTAACGCATATATGCCTCTTTTCTTTGCTAGATCACTTAACTTTTGTTTACTCACGTTTGTACCCCTACCTTTCTAGGTTAGAATATGATAAGCAATTTTTGCCTCAAGTATATTCTTTCCGAAGAGACCAGTTTTATACATAAATCAGAAACATCTAGAAGACAATGTGAGCATTTTCTTCTTGCATTCCGCAAATTATCCTGAAATTATCCTATAATACGCTAGTTCTAGCCAAACATAATTGCTTTACCATTGAATCAGGAGCTCTAGATACCTAAGGGGTAGATTCAATTTTCTCTTGTTTTAGAGGGTTTTCCTAATACCAATTTGCCCTTGTACATCTGATATGGTAATTTATTATTATGAAGTCATTAGGCACGTACGACAAGACACATCCTATTGCTCTTATATAGTAGTTATTAATAAAGTAAAAATATCTCTTGCAAGTTTACGAAAATATGCTAAAATAAATGTATTATTTTCGAAAACTCTTAGATTATAATAAGCTTAGTAGAATAAACTAGAAAGGATTATTACTATGATAACAAAACATTTGTATGGAAATCCATTGGAAACAGACGCAGTTGTACTTCCAGTAGAAGCTTCCCCTCTAGCTACAGATTTATTTACACTAGATACTAGCGAAGGTTTTAAATTACAAGCATTATTAGCTCCTCAGGATATTGTATATGGTCTGGGAGAAGCAAACCGTGGTATCAACAAGCGCGGTTTTTTCTACACAAGCTACTGCGCTGATGACCCTTGTCATACTGAAGAAAAGAACTCACTATATGGAGCTCATAACTTTATTATAATTGAAGGCAAAACCTCCTATGGTTTATTCTTTGATTATCCAGGCAAGATTACCTTCGATATTGGCTTTGGAAATGCTTCTCACCTTGTTGTTTACACCCAAGAAGCGAATTTGACTCTATATATGATTACAGGTAAAAACGCATATGATATTGTAAAACAGTTTCGCCGTTTGATTGGGCCAAGTTATCTGGCTCCATTTTGGGCATTTGGATATCAACAAAGCCGTTGGGGCTACGAGAATCAAGAAGATATTGTAGCTATCGCTGATGGTTATCAGGAAAATGATTTACCAATCGATGCAATCTATATGGATATTGACTACATGGACAATTACAAGGATTTTACTATTGATAATAAAAAGTTCCCAAACTTTGAAGAATTCGTTAAGAAGATGGAAGCTCGCGGACTACATCTCGTACCAATTATCGATGCAGGTGTTAAGATTGAAGACGGCTATTCCACCTATGATGACGGGATTAAGAAGGGGTATTTTTGTAAGGACGAAGAGGGTAATCCATTCATTGCAGGGGTTTGGCCAGGAGATACCCACTTCCCTGATTTTCTTAACCCAGAGGTGCGTGCTTGGTTTGGATCCCAGTATAAAGTATTGACAGACGCTGGTATTGAAGGTTTCTGGAATGATATGAACGAGCCTGCTATCTTCTACTCCAAACAGGGATTGGATTCTGCCCTCAAGACAATACATGAATTAAAAGATCAGGAATTAACCTTAGGAAACTTCTGGCGTTTAAAAGATGCTATTAATTCTCTATCCAATAACGAAGAAGATCACCGTCGTTTCTACCATAATGTGAATGGAAAGCAAGTACGCCATGACAAGGTGCATAATTTGTACGGTTTTAATATGACCCGTGCAGCAAGTGAAGCCTTTGAGACCTTAACACCAAACCATAGAACCTTATTATTCTCCCGATCTTCCTATATAGGTATGCACCGTTATGGTGGAATCTGGACTGGCGACAATCATTCTTGGTGGTCCCACTTGTTATTGAATATCAAGATGATGCCATCTCTAAATATGTGTGGTTTCTTATATTCAGGCGCAGACTTAGGTGGTTTTGGTGGTCATGCCTCCGAAGATTTAATTCTACGCTGGTTAGCCTTCTCTATGTTCACTCCGCTGATGCGTAATCATGCAGCTCTGGGAACAAGAGAACAAGAATGCTTCCGTTTTCCAAATAAGGACGCCTTCCGTCACCTGTTACGCTTACGTTATCGATTGATTCCTTATCTTTACAGTGAGTATATGAAAGCTGCATTAAGCAATGATCTACTCTTCCGCCCACTTGGCTTTGATTATCCTGAGGATAACATTGCAAAACACACCGAAGATCAGGTAATGTTCGGAGAAGGACTAATGCTTACTCCTGTCTATGAGCAAAATGCCATTGGCCGCTATGTTTATTTACCAGAAGATATGTTACTGATTCACTTTACATCTTCTAATGATTACACAACAAAGGAAATGAAAAAGGGGCATCACTTTATTGAAATTAGCTTAAATGAAGTTGCCATGTTCTTAAAAAAGGATCATGTTCTCGTTCTTGGTAAGGCAGTAAACAACACCCGCGAAATTTCTTATGACGATTTAAGTACCATCTCATACGGAGAGGCAGAACTTACTTATCAGCTCTATAAGGATGATGGTTATAGCTTAAATTGTGATATGGATAGGCAACTTCATACCCTTGTTGTTTCCAAAAAAATATGATATAATATCTTTCGCTGTATAAGTTAATAACATCTTGCCTTATGGTTTCGTTTAACATAAAGCATATTCATCCTTATGCAAAGAAAGGTGAAACATATGAGAATAATTGGTGTTTTTTTATCCTTATCAATCATGTTAATAATATCGATTCCCTTCTACTTAATCACATTATTGGTTGGTTTATTTAATCGTCATGCTAAAGTAGCACTATCACAGAAGATGGCTAAACTATGTTTTACAGTTGTATTGTTCTTTGCTGGTACGAAGCGAAAAGTGATTGGACTAGAGAATGTTCCTAAGAATGAAGCTGTATTATATGCCGCAAATCATCGTGGATTTGCTGATATAGCTGTTGGATATATTTCCTTACCAACCTTAACTGGTTTTGTGGCTAAAAAAGAAATAAGTAAAATCCCTTTGATGAGTTGGTGGATGCGAAATCTAAACTGTCTATTTCTTGATCGAGAGAACCTAAAGGAAGGTTTAAAAACCATCTTACAAGGAGTAGAATATATCAAAGAAGGATATTCTATGTTTATTATGCCAGAAGGAACTCGTAGCCAGGGAGATGAAATGCTTCCATTTAAAGAAGGCAGCATGAAGATGGCAGAAAAAACAGCTTGTGCAATCATACCAGTTGCTATTACTAATTCAGATGCAGTATTTGAACGACAAGCCCCATGGGTAAAAAAAGCTACCGTAATCATTCATTATGGGAAAGCAATTTATCCAGATCAATTAGATAAAGAACAAAGAAAACATATTGGTGCTTATGTACGTGAAGTGATTGCCGAGATGCTTGAAGAAGACAAGGCTTTGTTGAATATGTAATTTAATAAAAAATTGCATTTCCTATTTTCTTTTTGGCTAAGAGATGTTAAAATAATATCCATGACTTGGAGATTACATAGCGGAAGGAGGTAATGGTATGTCAACTTGGCAAATTGTTGTATTGGTAATCATAGCAATTTTAATAGCATTATTTGTTGCTTTACTTATATATGGTAGAAAGATGCAGAAAAAGCAAGAGACTGCGCAGGCAGATATCAGAGCTGGTGCACAAACATTTTCCATCTTGGTAATTGATAAAAAACGTATGCGAATTAAAGAAGCCGGTTTCCCACAAATCGTAATAGACCAAACTCCAAAGTACTTACGTCGTACGAAAGTTCCGGTTATTAAAGCAAAAATTGGTCCTAAAGTAGCAACCTTAATGTGTGAAGAGAAAATCTTTGATCTCATTCCTGTTAAAAAGGAAGTTAAGGCAGTTATTAACGGTATCTACGTAATTGATGTAAAAGGTCTTCGTGGCGGTTTAGAACAACGTCCAGAGAAGAAGAGCTTCTTTAAGAAAATGAAATCTAAAATTACAAAGAAATAAAACGAAGGCTGTTGCAATGCAACAGCCTTTCTTTTATTTCTTAGCAATGATCTTAACCGTTAGATTACAATCTGATACAAATTGATAATTCATATCAAGAGCATAGGTTAATTGAGCTATAATCGTATCTTCCTCTTCCTGAATACTAATCGTCTTAGTGGTAATTCCAATCATCAAATCTCCAAATGGTGTAGAATAATAGGTCATATGGGTTTGACCTTTTTCAAAGATCATATGAACTGATGCAGGTCCTTTTTTTATTACTTCAATCTGCTTTTCTGTCATCTTGATGGTACACTTAACGACAGAAGTCACACCCTCTGATTCTTCTAACATTTCATCATAGATGATATAATGCTTCCCATTGCGAAGGAAATACTCTCCTCCGCTTATTGTCTCAATTGCTTCCTCGCCTTCCATCTCAAATTGAAGACCAGCGATACTAACGAGTACCTCTTTCGTCATCTATCTCTTACCTTGTTACAGTTCACTCACACCTATATTTATGCCTTTGAACAGCAACCTTACCTTTCTATGTTACTCAAATGTTTTGATATTCACATCTTTGGTTTCAACCATCTCACAAGGAAGAATGGTATTGGCAAAATAACGGAATTTCTCAGCACCATCACTCACAAAAAAGGTATGCTCTGGTATACCCGTCCTAGTAGAAAGAATCTCCTTCTCCTCTAACACTTGCTTTAATGTATGTGCTGTTTCATAAGCAGGGTTCACTAAAGTTATGGTATCTCCTACGACCTCTCGAATGATGTCGCGAAGAAGAGGATAATGGGTACATCCAAGAACTAGAGTATCAATATCCTTGTCTAATAATTCCGAAATATATCGTTTAGCAACTTCCATGGTAACAGGATCATTTACCCAACCCTCTTCTACCAATGGTACAAAAAGTGGACAGGCCTTTCCAAACACCTGAAGTTGTGAGTTCACTCCCGATAGAAACTCATTGTAAATTTCACTTCGTATCGTACCTTCTGTTCCAATAACTCCTATGTTTCCATTTTTGGTAGTTTGCGCAGCTGTTTTAGCACCGGGCTTAACCACTCCAACTACTGGAATTGATATCTCTTTCTTTACAGTCTCCAAAGCAAAGGCACTTGCTGTATTACAAGCAATCACAATTGCTTTCACCTCTTTTGTCTGTAAAAATCGAATAATTTGCCTAGAATACATGGTAACAGTCTCTTTGGATTTGCTACCATAAGGAACACGAGCGGTATCACCAAAATATATGATTCTTTCCTTTGGTAGCTGATTCATAATTTCTTTTACTACGGTCAGTCCACCAACTCCAGAATCAAAAACGCCAATTGGTAAATCACTTGACATCTGGCTACCTCCTATTTCGCATTCCGTGTGAATGCGGATTGTATTAATTTTTCTACTAACTGCTGTTTCGCAATTCCTTTTGCTTCCCATAACATAGGATACATACTAATGGATGTGAAACCTGGAAGGGTATTAATCTCATTAAAGACCACTTCATTTCCTTCCTTCGTTAGGAAAAAGTCAACACGAGATAAACCAAAACCATCTACTGCTCTAAAAATTCTTGTGGAATAATCACGTACCAAAGCTTCTACTCCTTCTGGTAACTCTGGTGAAATGATGGTTCTACTATCAGCATTATTATACTTGGCATCATAATCATAGAATTCTGCTGCTGCGACAATTTCACCAACTCCAGACGCTTTTGCTTCATTACCACCTAAGACCGCACATTCAATCTCACGGCCTATAATTGTCTCTTCTACTAAAATTTTTCGATCATGTTCTGCAGCCTTATTCAGACCTTCCATTAATTCTTCACGATTATGTGCTTTCGAAACACCTTGAGAAGACCCAGCATTCGAAGGTTTTATAAATACCGGATAAGAAAGCTTTGCTTCCACTTTCTCAACAACATCAACCATACAGAGCAAATCTCTCGCCATAACAGCTACATAAGCAGCTTGGCGAATTCCGAGTGCATCTACAATTATCTTAGTATATAACTTATCCATGGACACAGAACTTGCTAATACTCCACAACCAACATAAGGTATGCCAGATAGTTCAAGCAAACCCTGTATTGTCCCATCTTCCCCATTTAATCCATGAAGTACAGGGAACACTACATCAAGATGTTGTTTTATTACTTTAGAACCCTCTAAAATTAATACAGACTTCTGTTCCCGATCTGGAGATATCACTGCCACCGTCTCTGAACTTCTCCAACTTCCATCAATGATAGCTTCTACACTCGGAACTAAAAGCCACTTACCAGCTTTCGTTATACCAATTAAGACCAAATTATAATGTTCTTTATTTATATTCTCAATCACTGTTGTTGCTGAAACACAAGATACCTCATGTTCAGAAGAACTACCACCAAACAGCACTGCAATCGTTTTCTTATCCATCTTTACTTCCTTTCTGTCATTCCGTCAAAATGCTGATAAACACGAATTCACGACCTGGATTACTAAGGCTTTGAACAGTTACATATATTCTACACTTAATTGTTTAAATATTCAATACGTTTCCTGTATATCATTTTTTATCACGTCAATAATAATACTATGAAGTACATAAAGAAACATATTGTAAAAATTAAAATAATCTTCAGGGTTACGGAAAGGTATGGTTATTATTATGAAAAATCTCAAAAGCTTTTACTTTAACATATGGGCGTCAATGAAATCAAAGAAACACCTTACTATTACACTCTTAATTCCATTATCCATCATTTTTTGTTGTACATTTTTCATCTTAAGTGGTGCCATCGTCGCAGCCTTTGGTTCAAAACCTTTGGTTCTTAAAGAAAATCCATCAATGCAAGAAGGAATTGCTGACCAACTTCTCCGTCTGCACGTGATTGCAAACAGTGATTCAGCGTTTGATCAAGAGACCAAACGTATAGTAAAAGATGGTCTAGTTACTTATATGCAAACATTTCTAGAAGGTGTAAGCTCCAAAGAGGAAACCATGAAAAGAATTGATGAGCACATCCCAGAACTAGAAGAAACTGCAACCAAAATACTTCGTGATCTTGGTGTTACTTATAATGTAAAGGCTTTCCTTGGACCTGTTAACTTCCCAGTAAAGGTATATGGTGATATTACCTTACCTGCAGGAGAATATGATGCACTCCGTGTGCAATTAGGACGAGCCGAGGGTAAAAACTGGTGGTGTATTATATTTCCAAATCTATGTTATGTAGATGCAACCTATCAAATTGTACCAGCAGAATCCAAAGAGCAACTAAAGGAACTCTTAACAGACGAAGAATATGACTGCATTATCAATTCAAAAAAAACCAAAGTTACTGTAAAGTTTAAATTATTTGAATGGTTTAAAGATTTGTTCTAATGCTTGCAAAAGCGTTGAATGAAATTTATAATTGACTTAGATTAGACTTACGAACAAAGGAGTTTCAAATGGACTTTATTACACTTAAGGCATATGCCAAGATAAACCTAGCACTTGATGTTATTGGAAAACGTGATAATGGGTATCATGATGTACGTATGATCATGCAGACCGTTAAGTTATATGACAAGATAACCATTAAACCAACAGCGACCCAGGATATTATACTTAAGACCAATCTTCACTATCTCCCAACCAACGAAAATAATATTGTGTATGCTGCTGCCAAGCTATTTCGTGAAACCTATCAAATCACTGATGGTTTTCATATTACTTTAGAAAAGAAGATACCAGTTGCCGCAGGAATGGCAGGAGGAAGTACCGATGCTGCTGCAACTCTATGGGGATTAAATACCTTATATCAAAAACAATTAAGTTTAGAAGAACTTATGGCTCTTGGGGTTAAGCTAGGTGCAGACGTCCCTTATTGTCTTCTTCGTGGAACTGCACTTTCTGAAGGCATTGGAGAGATCCTAACCCCGCTTCCAAGTGCATATAACTTTCATTGCCTAATTGTAAAGCCCCCTGTTAGTGTAAGCACCAAATACGTCTATGAGAATTTAAAGTTAGATGATAGTAACTACCACCCTGATGTCGATGGTATGGTAGAGGCAATCAAAGCCAGAGACATGAGGGGAATCTCATCTCGTCTTGGCAACATCCTTGAATCTGTAACCCTAAAAGCACATCCTGAGATTCAAACCATCAAGGATACAATGTTAAAGTTAGGTGCCCTAAACTCCCTGATGAGTGGTAGTGGACCTACTGTTTTTGGTTTGTTTGATAATTTAGCCGCTGCAGAAAAAGCATTTTATGAATTTAAAATTGGACCATATGGAAAGCAAACTTACCTAACTCAATTTTTCGAACGAACCTAACAAGTCCTCTTTTCGATTGGTTCAGATATTTCTTTTTAGTCATAAGCCTCTTCCTTGCCACATATAATGTGATAGACAATCGTAGCTACATGCAAAACGAATAAGACTAGCAAGGAGGGAGTTACTTGGAACTCATAAAGAAAAATATACATATGAACAAGCTGAAATGTAAGAGCAACTTACAAGTAATCTTTGACGATGATTTTAATGTTCCGGATATGAAACCGGATATTGCTAAGTTAATTAAAACGCAGGGTGAACTTAAGTTTACAGATCAAAAGATTAGCAACGGCAAATTATATGTAATGGGACATCTACACTTTCAAATTTTGTATCTAAGTGATGAAACTAGTCGTCCAGTACATAGCCTGAATGGACAGATTCCATTTGAAGAGATGATTAATCTCAATGATTCATGTAATCAGGATACTGGGAACATCAAATATGAAATCGAGGATCTGACAGCAAACATTATCAATTCCCGTAAATTAAGTTTGAAAGCATTGGTACGCCTCTGTGTTTCGGTGGAAGATGTTTACGATGAAGAAAGCGCCATATCAATTGATGCAGAACCTGATGTTCAATCTTTAACTAAGAATATAGAAGTTACGAATATGGCGGTCAATAAAAAAGATAATTATCGTTTCCGCGATGAAATCGTAATTCCATCAGGTAAGAGCAATATCTTAGAGATTCTCTACAGTAATATTGAATTAAAAAACGTAGACGTTAGATTGTTAACCGATAAGTTTATTGCCAAAGGTGAGTTCTCAATCTTTTTGTTATACAGCGGAGATGGGGATGGTAGCCAGATGGAGTATCATGACACTGAACTTCCTTTTACAAGTACCATTGACTGCAACGGTTGCACCGAAGATATGATCCCTAACATTACTCTTGATATCGTAGGCAAGAGTTTGTCAGTGAAGCCTGACGTAGATGGTGAAGAAAGAGTTGTGGATGTTGAAGTGATTCTTGAACTTGCAATTAAGGTTTATGAAGAATCTCAGATGCAGATTCTTCAGGATATTTACTCACCAGTCAGAGATATTACCCCTATCTATAGAGAAACTCAATACGAAAATCTCTTATTACGAAATAGTAACAAATGCCGTATCACTGATCGTGTCCGTATCGACGAAAGTAGCCCTCGCCTATTACAGATATGTTACGCAAATGGTACTGTTAAAGTAGATGATGTATTCCCAATGGAAGGTGGTCTTGAAGCGGATGGTGTTATTGATGTAAGCATCCTTTACATCTCAAGTGACGATATGCAACCTCTGCAATCCATTCATACCACAATACCATTCTCACAAGTGATTGATGTTAAGGATTTGAAAGATACTAGTGATTATGATGTAAGAGCTACAATTGAACAAATCAATGTGATGATGCTAGACACTCAAGAAGTCGAAGTGAAAGCTAACATTGTACTTAATGTAATCGTATTCGACAAGCATTCCGAATCCTTTATCATAGATATCAAAGAGTCACCTATTGATATGGCAGTGTTACAGGATATGCCTGGAATGGTTGCTTATATTGTAAAACCATACGATACCCTATGGTCAATCGCAAAACGCTATCATACAACCGTGGAAGCTATCATGGAGATAAATGAGCTAGAATCCGAATTTGTATATCCTGGAACCCATCTTTTAATCGTCAAAGAGCTAGAAGCTCAATTTGCTTAACAAGGATAAAGTGA
>JAEYWQ010000138.1 GCA_023428885.1 Bacillota bacterium | reverse complement strand
GAATAAACGGCTGGAATGGTACCATTTCCACGTAGCCCCATTCCCAGTGCTTCTGTCAGACAGTTCATCGAGTTTGCAGTATACATTCCTGAACAAGAACCACAGGTTGGGCATACTTTGTTTTCGAATTCTTCCACCTCTTCTTCACTCATGATACCAGCAGCGTGTGCTCCTACTGCTTCGAACATGCTAGATAAGCTTCTCTTTTCTCCATGAACCCGGCCTGCAAGCATAGGGCCACCGCTCACGAAGATGGTAGGTATATTAACTCTGGCTGCTGCCATTAGTAAACCAGGAACGTTCTTATCACAGTTTGGAACCATAACCAAGGCATCAAATTGATGTGCTAAGGCCATGGCCTCGGTAGAATCAGCAATTAGGTCTCTTGTCACCAAGGAATACTTCATACCAATGTGACCCATAGCAATTCCATCACATACAGCGATGGCTGGAAATACGATCGGTGTGCCACCTGCCATTGCTACACCAAGCTTAACTGCATCTACAATCTTATCAAGATTCATATGGCCTGGTACAATTTCGTTGTAAGAACTAACGATACCAATCATCGGTTTACGCATCTCTTCTTGTGTCATTCCAAGAGCCTTCAGTAAGGATCTTTGAGGTGCATGTTGAACTCCTTTTGTTATTGCATCACTATTCATATTATTCACACCTTTCTTTTTCTGGTTTATTAACTTTGTTTCTTATTAATGTTTATATTAATGTTTAAATTAATGCTGATATCAATGCTTTCATAATGCTTTTATTTATGCATTTTATTGATTGCTTTTTATTGAATACCTTTTTATTAATTGTTTTTATTGAATGCTCCTTATTGTTGCCTTCTATTGATTGACTTTTATTGATTGCTTTTTTGGATTGCATTTAGTTATACTTATTTATTAATGCTTTTAAGTATATCTTTTTAGTGTTTCTTTTTTAGTAATGTTTTTTAGTTCCTTATTTTACTTTTTTGAGTTTTTTTTACCATAGGAAATCGCTTTTCATTTCCTATGGTAATTCTGCTGTTAAAAGCCCTTTCGTAAGCTCTCCTGCGATTTGCATCATGTAAAAGAACGATTGCGCCTATGGAGATACATTAGATGTTCTTTATCTAAAGATTTGCGTTATATCATAAAACAGATCTGTTTGAGCGTAGCGAGTTATCTGTTTTATGATATGCTTAACGCAAATCTTCAGATAATTAGAACATCTTATGTATCGTAATCGAAGCAAGAGTCTTTTACATGATACAAATCGCCATTCAACTACACCAGCAGGGCTTTTAACAGCAGAATCGCTTGAATAGGAACTAAAAAACGCCCGCTCTAAGCCAAAGCTTAGGGCGAACGTTACATCCGTGGTACCACCTAAATTCAGAATTTCTTCTGCTCTTAATAGTACTTGCAAATACACACACGTTCACCATTGTGTTATGCTTCTTTGCGAATACTACTTCCTGTTAACGGTGGAATCTCCGTTGAAGCCTACTTGCGAATTGCATCGGTTCGGTTCAAAGCTCAGGGGCTACTTCCTTACTAATCTCACGAAGACTTACACCATCCGTCTTCTCTCTTAGCATCGATTCAGCAAGTACTCCTCCTCATCACAGCCTTTATAGATATTTATTATAGTTTCCAATAAGTCTAACAGATGAAGGTATAACTGTCAACTATTTTTCTCCTATCGAGGTATATCTTAAATTTATATCAAATATAAGTTACAGTTCAAACCTAGTACTTTAACTTATGCCAATGGCTTTTGTGCCAAGCGAATCAAAAGTTCTACCACTGTTTCCATACCTTGAACGGTGATGTATTCATATTTTCCATGGTAGTTCTGACCATCCGTACACAAGTTTGGACAAGGAAGACCCATAAAGGAAAGTCTTGCTCCGTCCGTACCTCCACGAATTGGAACCACGATAGGTTCGATTCCTAATTCTAACATAGCTTCCTTAGCATTCTCGATGAGCTGCATATGAGGTTCAACTTTCTCTTTCATATTATAATAGGAGTCTTTCATAGTTAGGGTAAAGGTGCCTTCACCATATTTATGATTTAAGAAAGCTATGGCCTCCACAAGGAAAGCTTTCTTCTTTTCAAACTTCTCTTTATTATGATCACGTATAATATAAGCCATAGTGGCTGATTCTACATTTCCTTTGATCTCATCCAGATGATAGAAGCCTTCATAGCCTTCTGTATACATTGGATTTTCGAAGGATGGCAACATCTGCTGAAGTTCCATCGCAAGTAAGATTGCATTTACCATCTTACCCTTTGCATAACCTGGATGAATACTGGTTCCAGCGATGATTACTTTAGCCCCGGCAGCGTTAAAGTTTTCATACTCAATTTCTCCCATGGTACCACCATCCACTGTGTAAGCATAGTCTGCATGGAAGGCCTCTACATCAAAGAAGTCAACCCCACGTCCTACCTCTTCATCTGGGGTAAATCCGATGCGAATCTCACCATGAGGAATTTCTGGATGTGTCAATAAATACTCTGCCATGGTCATAATCTCAGCAATACCTGCCTTATCATCGGCACCTAGTAAAGTAGTACCATCGGTTACAATAAGATCTTTTCCCACCTTATCAAGGAGGCTTGGAAATTCCTTAGTCTTCATCACAATGTTAAGTTTTTCGTTTAGGACGATATCTTCCCCTTGATAGTTCTTAACAATCCTAGCTTTTACATTCTCTCCTGTCATAGCTGGAGCGGTATCCATATGAGCCACGAACCCAAGCACCTTATCTGTTTTCGTAGTTGCTGGTATGGTCGCCATAACATAACAATGGTCGGATAACGTTACCTCGGTAGCACCTATCTCTTCTAATTCTTTCACTAACTGCTTTGCAAGTACAAACTGTTTTTCTGTACTTGGCACAGCCTCCATATCATCGCAGGACTGTGTATCCAAACTAATATAAGATAAAAAACGCTCTAACACTGTCTTCATAATTTCCTCATTTCTGCGTTACTTTTTTAATTAGATCTTGTTTGCGAATGTAACGCTGACACAAACTTGTTCTTTTTTATTACCTATTATACTCGATTTACCTATCAAAATTCAATAAGCGATTATGTTTCCCCTAATTAAAATGATGCGCACAATTTGCATACAAAGCACTTTGGCGCATCATTATTATATCTTATGATGATAACTGATTCATTTCACTTAAGACTTGATCCATAATATATTGAACATTATACTTGTATTCCTCTATGGCTGTGTAAGGATCATACCCATCTAGCATTACCTTAGTCACAGCTTCTTCCCTTGCCGCTTGGATCTCTCCGAAGTAATACCAATAGGTTTCGTTATACTTTACATTCGGCGATGCTTCATAATACTGGTTGGCTATGGAAGCTGAAATTGCTGCCAAGTCTGATATCTGGCTAATACCAGGATCAATCTCATCAAGAGTAGCTAATGCACGTAGTGGGTCAATAAAATTATAGTTATACGTAATTTCATCCATACCTTCATAAGGAAGAACAACTAATTGATTATTAAGATTACTTAAGGAAGAGGTATCCTCTGACATTTCTGCACTTGACCAATGATAACCTTCCACTCCATAAGTCCAGAGTTTTTGCACGGTTCCACCATCTAACATTGGCTCAAAGAAATACTTCATAACACCACCTGGGTTCTCACATTTCGTTGTAAGTGCAAATACCGCAGGTTCCTTTCCAATATAGCCTCCCATCTCAGCTAATGGTTCCATCACAATAATATCATTTTCAATTCCATTCTTTTTCAGTTCATTGATCAGATAATCTGCTCCATCACCTTCCCATAAACTGATCACGCCGCACTTGCCAGAACCGAACTCACTAATTGCATCCATTACGGATCTGTTTGCCATACTCTGGTCAAGAAGACCAAGATTATAGGCATCTTGTAATCGATATAAAGCGTCAACCATCTCTTGCTGATCAAATCCATCGACCCATTCACCGTTTGATGCTTGGTAAATCTCAGGTACTGCATCCTGATAAAATTCTTGTAAAAACGAGGTATAAGGTTCCGAATTATACAAAAATCCTGGAGCTGTCATACCATAGGAGCTGCTGTTGTTTTCACCCATTTTATTTTCGGTAAATGCAACTAACATCTGATAGAATTCCTCATAATTGGTTGGCACCGAAAGCCCCAACTCCTCTAACCAGGACTGTCTGATATAAGTCACACTAGTATAGCCACGAACTGGCGTAAACCCATAGATTTTCCCGTCTATCTTTAAACGTTCCATGGCATCTTCACCGTAGTAATTAGATGCACCTAATAAACTAGATTCCTGCCAGTATTGAGTGATATCTAATAAATATCCTTTACTTTGGAATTCTTTATACATATCCTGAGATAAATAAACTACATCTGGCATTGTGTTGGAAGCAAATACCGTATTTACTGCATCATAATAACTATCCGCTTCGTATTGCTCAAAGATAACATCGATTCCTAATTCTGCTTCCAATGCTTGTTCAAATTCATAACGATAACTAGTGTCATTATAAATAACATCAGATATCATTACATTCAAAGTTTCAGGCTTCGCATATAATAATGCTATTGTAGCAGCTTCCTTCTCTGTAATGATCCGTTGTTCAATATCAGCACGGCTCTCTTCACAATAATAGATTTGATCCCTTGCCTGTATAAACTGAAAGTTATTCATATAATACTCGGCTAGGGTCACCTGATCGTTATACTCCTCCCAATCCTCTGGTGTAAAATCAGGGTTTTCATAGTTATATAAATCCTGTAATAAGGAATCTAAATAAATCTGATTGTCCGTGATCAAGCTTGTCTTTTCAGTTGCTAAGCTCGTTAATATCTGCTTTGCTTTCTCTGCATCTGCCATGGCAATCGCAGTATCGAAATTCTCTAAGTAGTTTAAAATCGTATTCTCTTGGCTGCTATCCATGATGAATGCTAGACCTAGATTCTCGTAATCACTCTTCTTAATCATCAGACTAGCCAATTCTTGTGACAAGGACTCGCAATCTTTTGTTGCAACTAAAAGTCGATCTTCTAGCTCGGAAACCCCAAATACATTCCATCCTTCTGCTTTTTCTTTCGCTTCTTTAATTAAGGCAGCATACTCTTCATAACCTTCTAGACCTTTATCAATCACCAGATTTTCAAAGGCGATCACACGATCTTCTAAGTTTCCTAAGGTTACCTTCGTATAGATAAAAAATCCGCCCAAACCTAAAAGCAATACTGCCATAATGGCTGCTGCTATAATCAATCGTTTCTTCGACTTTGCTTTCTGCTTCTTATCATTTTTTGTAAGGCTTAGTTGCTCTTCTTCACTAATTCCCGATGAAGCCATATGAGTTTCCACCGGATTTATGTATCCATTTGGATTTGATAAGTTAAGCTCTTGCCCAACTGCTGTTACACGGCTACCACAATTAGAGCAAAAAACAGAATCATGTTCCAATAAAGTACCACATACACTACATGCTCTCATGTCTATCTTTACTTCTGTTGCAAAACCTTCATCATTGGTAGCAGCCTGTTCACTTAGTTGATAATCTATTTGCTTTGTAGATTCCTCTACATTACGGTCAATGGTTGACTCCTCCGTCGGAATATTTGGCATTACCTGAGCATTGTCTGCCTCACGTTCTACTTCAAGTCCTGCTACTTCAAGTCCTACTTCAATGGTCTCAGTACTATCTGTGCTATTGTTTATCGTACTATCAACTTCCGTACTGTCTACCGTATTGTTTATCGTACTGTCTACCGTACTGTCTACCGTATTGTTTATCGTATTGTTTATCGTACTGTCTACCGTACTGTCTAATGTACTATTAACCGTACTTTCTACTACCGTACTGTCTACTGCACTGTTTATCGAACTATCTTCCGTACTTTCTGTTGTATGATCTACCATACTTCCTATCGTACTATCAATTGTTTTTTTTCCACAGTTACTACAAAACACAGAACCATCTTCTAATTTAGTACCACAATAAGCACAAAACATTTGATTCCATCCTTTCTTATTCACTATCTCAGAATCTTTGGGCTACAACACCCAACTGACTATCAATAGTTTTTTCTTTCTTTGTTTTTCTTAATTTTCTTATTTTTTAGTTTTTCGTTATTTTTACTTCATTTTAAGTAATAAAATAAGACTATAAATCTTAAAATTTATAGTCTTATTTTAACTTGTAGCATATGGAAATACAAGTATTATTTAAAATACGATACACCTGACTCAAAGATAAACTGATTCTGCTCTCCATAGATGTTAATAGAAACACCATCTCCTTGACGTTCAGAATGTGCCATTTTTCCAAGAACACGCCCATCTGGGCTAGTAATTCCTTCAACTGCACTAAAGGAACCATTTGGATTGAACTCTTCATCCATAGTTGGTAGCCCATTGATATCTACATACTGAGTTGCAATCTGTCCATTCTCTGCTAATCTCTTAATCCATTCTTGGCTTGCTACGAATCTTCCTTCACCGTGAGATGCTGGGACGGAATAAACAGCTCCAAGCTCAGCCTTCATTAACCATGGAGATTTGTTAGTAACAACCTTCGTATAAACTGACTTCGATATATGACGGCCTATGTTATTCATTGCTAAGGTTGGGGAATCCTCTTTCTGAGGTGTAATTTCACCATATGGTAGCAAGCCTAATTTAATCACTGCCTGGAAACCATTACAGATTCCAAGTACCAAACCGTCTTTTGTCTTTAACAAGTCATTAATTGCATCACTGATTTTTACATTACGAAAGGCAGTCGCAATAAATTTACCGGAGCCATCTGGCTCATCACCAGCAGAAAATCCTCCTGGGAACATAACAATCTGAGACTCCTTAATGGCTGCTTCAAAGGCATCCACGGATTCCTTGATACTTTGTTCATTATAGTTTTTAAATACCACGGTATTCACTTGTGCACCAGCTCGCTAAAATGCCCGCAAGGAATCATATTCACAGTTGGTTCCCGGGAACACTGGGATAAACACCTTTGGTTTTGCTACTTTATTCTTAGCTACATAAATCTGTTTTGCATCAAAGATTCCTGTATATATCTTATCCTTTAAGATTTCTTCAGCAACATTAGAGCGGGTTGGGAATACCTTCTCCAATGGTTTCGTCCAAGAGTTTAACGCTTCTTCCATCGTAAGCTTGCAGTCTTTATAATAGAAAGCGCTCTCACTGATTACCTCGCCAAGCACTATAAAGGTCACACCATATGCTTTCAGTGCGTCTAAGTCGCTCTTGTCAACTTCTGCTATAATATCACCGTAAGCTGGTAAGAACATGTCTTCTTTAGTAACGGAATCAGCGAGCTTAACACCTAGCTGATTACCAAATGACATTTTTGCTACCGCTTCGCTGATACCTTTGGCAGATAGAGCATAGGTGGATACCAGCTTCTTATCTTGAATCATCTGATGGATTGTTAGATAAAGCTTCATCAATTGTTCATAGTTTGGTAAATCATATTCATCTTTTTCCATCGTAAAGTGAATAATTGCATTGCCTGCTTTCTTTAACTCTGATGTAACCACATTCGAAGTCTTATCTACGTTGACTGCAAAGGATACTAAAGTTGGAGGTACATCAATATCATGGAAAGTTCCTGACATACTGTCCTTACCACCGATGGATGGAAGTCCCAGTTTCATCTGTGCATCATAAGCTCCAAGCAATGCTGTTAAAGGCTCGCCCCAACGACGTGCATCATTTCCTAAGCGTCTAAAATACTCTTGGAACGTAAAACGAATCCTACGATAATCACCACCAGAAGCCACAATTTTAGCCACAGAGGAAATCACCGCGTACACTGCTCCATGGAATGGACTCCAACTGGATAGGTAAGGGTCATAACCATAACTCATCATGGTTACGGTATCACAAGCACCACGAAGTACTGGAAGCTTTGCAATCATAGTCTGCGTTGGTGTTAACTGATATTTTCCACCAAAAGGCATGGTAACAGTCCCTGCTCCAATTGAGCTATCAAACATCTCAACTAAACCTTTCTTGGAACAGGTATTTAGATCAGAAAGAACTTGTAACCACTGATCTTTTATCGAATCATGATTCGTTATTTCAGTTTCATTTAATTGCTTTGCACTCAGATAGCTGGCACCCGTTTTGAAATAGTTCTTTTCTTTCTCTGGGATTGTAACTACTGCAGTTGCTTCTTGATGAGCACCATTGGTATCTAAGAAAGCTCTCTTAATATCAACGATCACTTTACCTCTCCAGCTTAATACAAGTCTTGCTTCTTCGGTCACAACTGCAACTTCTACGGCTTCTAAGTTTTCTTCTTCAGCGTATGCCAACATCTGAGCAACGTCTTTCTTATCTACAACAATTGCCATTCTCTCTTGTGATTCTGAGATTGCCAATTCAGTTCCATCCAGACCTGCATACTTTTTCGGAACCTTATCTAAATCAATGCGAAGACCTTCTGCTAACTCACCGATAGCCACAGAAACCCCACCAGCTCCAAAGTCATTGCATTTCTTAATCAATTTGCTAACTTCCTCACGACGGAACAAGCGTTGCAATTTACGCTCAGTTGGTGCATTTCCCTTCTGAACCTCAGCACCACAGGTATGAATGGATTCTGTGGTATGAACCTTAGAAGATCCCGTTGCACCACCACAGCCATCACGTCCAGTTCTCCCACCCATTAAGATAATCACGTCGCCTGGATCTGAAGTTTCCCGAATGACATTCTTTCTTGGTGCAGCACCCATAACAGCACCGATTTCCATACGTTTGGCAACATAGTTTGGATGATAAATCTCATCCACTAAACCAGTTGCCAAACCAATCTGATTACCATAGGAACTATAACCTTTCGCTGCTCCTGTCACAATCTTTCGTTGTGGTAGTTTTCCTTGTAACGTATCTTTAATAGAGACGGTCGGATCTGCTGCACCGGTAACACGCATGGCCTGATATACATAACCACGGCCAGACAATGGATCACGGATAGCCCCACCTAGACAGGTAGCTGCCCCACCGAAAGGTTCAATTTCAGTTGGATGGTTGTGTGTCTCATTCTTAAAGAAAACTAACCACTCCTCTGTAACTCCATCGATGGTAACTGGAACCACGATGGAACAAGCATTGATTTCATCAGATACTTCCATATCCTCTAACTTGCCCTCTGACTTTAGTTTCTTCATTGCCATTAATGCAATATCCATCAAAGATATGTATTTATCTTCTCTTCCTTGATATAAAACTTCACGATCTGCCTGATAACGCGCAAAGGCATCCGTGATTGGAGCTTTATAGTAACCGTCTTCAAAGGAAATATCGGTAAGCTCAGTCAAGAACGTGGTGTGTCGGCAATGATCCGACCAATAGGTATCAAGAACACGAATCTCTGTCATAGAAGGATCTCTGTTTTCATCCGTCTTAAAGTAAATCTGAATGTGTAAGAAATCCTGGAAGGTCATAGCAAGATTCAAAGAGCTGAATAATTCGTATAAACTTGATTCGTCCATCCCAATAAATCCGTCCAAGATAGCCACATCTCTTGGCACATCAAACAAAGTAATTAAGGTCTCTGGTTTTACTTCATCTGATTCACGAGAATCCACAGGATTGATACAGTAGCTCTTAATACGTTCAAATTCCTCATGAGTGATATCTCCAGTAAGTACATAGGTGGTAGCAGAATGAATGATCGGTTCCTCTGTTTCTTTCAGCAACTTTACACACTGCTCTGCAGAGTCTGCTCTTTGATCAAACTGACCTGGAAGATATTCTACGGAAAAGATTAAATTATCTTTCTCATGTTCAAAGCTTTCTTCATATAATGTATCAATTGGAGGTTCAGAAAATATAGTTCCTAAGGATTTTTGATAGGTTTCTTCGCTCACATTTTCTATATCATAACGGACTAATACACGAACAGAAGTTAACGTTTTGAGTCCTAAATAGCTTCTGATTTCCTCTTTTAATTCCTTTGCTCTAACCGCATAAGGAGCTTTTTTTTCTACATACACTCTGCGGACACTGCTCATTTGTTTCCCTCCGTATAATGTTTAAGTCTATTTCACTGATTTTTGGTTATATTTATTATAGCATAGCCATATTTATAAATGAAATTAATAAATATAAAATATATCATTAGTAGCCCTAATATGTTACCGCTAACCTGAAAGCTGAACTATAGCCCTTGCAGCTATGGCTTTTTCTATGGACAAACGAAATTGTCTATAGTACAATATGTGGAGACAGACAGGCATTCCTGCCTGGATTACAACTTGTTTCGGAGGATTAGATATGCTTTACTCATTATTCGACCAACATAGTGATAAAACGATTGCTTTTGTTGGACTCCTATCTGCTTTTTTATTCACCTGTATTTTACTAAAGGTTTTAAAAAACATTCTTCCTAGGGATGGTGGAAGAGCCTTTGCTGTAAATGGTGGTTTATCTCAAGGAAAGCCTCGTGGTGCTGGACTTGTCTTCATACTTGTCTTCACAGTAGCAACAATCCTCTTTGTCCCTGTCACTCGTGAAATTTTAATCTATTTATTGATGATATTAGGTGCTATGATGAGTGGCTATCTTGATGATAGTTCCAAAGCCCCTTGGGGTGAACTTAAAAAAGGATTAATTGACTTAATTATTGCTCTTGTATGTTCCATTACCTATGTAAACTTTAATGGATCTACGATTCATTTTCTGTCAACGAATTCTTCGATTACCCTGCATCCAGTCTTATTTGTTATTTTATCTATCATACTAATTTGGGTATCCATTAACGTAACCAATTGTACCGATGGTGTTGATGGCTTAAGTGGAAGTATTGCTTGTGTAACCATCTTTACCTTCTACATTATCTTTACCTCTATTTTAAGTAATGTAGATTTTGGACAGATTTCATTGATCATGATTGCTTGTATCCTAGGCTATCTATGGTTCAACGCTTCTCCAAGTAAACTGCTGATGGGAGATGCAGGTTCGCGTGCGATTGGATTGTTCATTGCTCTTTTGGCATTAAAGTCAGGAAGTCCTCTGCTCTATATTCCAGCTGCTATCGTCTTCATTATTGATGGTGGCCTTGGATTAATTAAAGTTTCCTTGCTTCGTTTCTTTAAAGTAAAGATTCTAAAAAATACCCGTACTCCAATCCATGACCATGTTAGAAAGAACAAGCAATGGTCCGATACTCAGACGGTATTTCGTTTTATCATACTTCAGATTATGATTTCTTTCATTTTAATCTATGGTGTATTATAGAAAATGGAAGAACTATATAATAATTTAAAGATTTTTGATATACTGAATTCAGAAATATATGATACTTACTACGTGAAATGCCAACACCCTAGCTATCATTGCGAAGGTTTGGCTTAAATTGTGAAAGGCGTGGGCAAATGATGGATATAAATTACGAATTGTACAAAGTATTTTATTATGTTGCAAAGACCTTAAGTTTTAGTGAAGCGGCGGCGGAATTGTTCATCTCGCAATCAGCGGTTAGTCAGTCCGTGAAAGTATTGGAAAAGCGTTTAAATCAAGTATTATTTATTCGTAGTACCAAAAGAGTCAGCTTAACAAAAGAAGGGGAGATGTTATTCAAACACATTGAACCAGCCATCAACTTGATTAGTCGTGGCGAAAATCAATTGTTCAACTCCACTCCTTCTGGCGGTATGCAGCTTCGCATTGCAGCAAGCGATACGATTTGCCGTTACTTTTTAGTTCCTTATTTAAATAAGTTCCATAAGAATTTTCCACAGGTGCATATAAAGATTATCAACGGAACTTCCATCAAATGTGCTGAATTGCTGGAAACCAATCAAGTAGATCTGATTGTTGCTAACTCACCAAACTCAGCCTTAAACAATAATCAGAGCATCCAAGAAATTGCATCCTTTCGAGATGTCTTTATTGCAAAGCCCGATGTATTTCCTTATCAAGGACAAGCATTAAGCTTTGAGCAGCTACAAAAGCTACCAATCTTAATGTTAACCAAATTATCTACAACCAGTGTCTTTTTGCATAATTTATTTTTGCAGCACTCCCTTGATCTGGTACCAGCGATTGAACTTAGCAGCAATGACTTATTAATTGATCTAGCTAAGATAGGCCTTGGAATTGCTTTTGTCCCTGACTTTTGTTTAAAGGATATCAGTAGTGAAGAATTAGTTATTTTAGAGACCGAAGAAGCTTTACCAGTACGCAAACTGGTTGCGGCTTATGATGATACCATTCCACTATCGGAACCAGCAAGATACTTTATTCAGTTGATGCTAGAGGAGAATGAGGTCATGTAGATATTTCTCTCTTCACAAACCCAAAAGACAAGCTTTGCTTTTAATGTAAGATGTAAGAAGATCTATTACGATTTCATAAGAATTAACAGGGGCTTTCTCATATTTATGAGAAAGCCCCTGTCATTAAAAGCTACCTATAAAAACGCAAGGTATACTTCTGCTTCATAGTATTACATAAGGTAATTTGTAGTATCATCCTATCAATTTCTATTGACTGGTAAAGATTGAAACCAGCTCCTAAGGTCCTCCAATAGTATTTCTTCACTCACATCATAATATGTAGTATTAATTTGGATATAGTCACCATGTCCACACATTCGCATTAGTTTTTCTTCATTGTGGTAAAAGTCGTAGTAATAACTATATCCACCCCTAGTACGTTGATCGAATGACTTTTTATATCCCTTCTCCTGAACTAACTGGAGAAATTCTTCTATTTTTTGTAGGTCCGTTGTATTAACATAATATCCATTGTCCCCACTTCTCATCAATATTCTTGTGATCTTATCTGCTTTTGTTCCTAAAAGTTCTTCAAAGCTCTTGCTAGTATACTGGCTATACAACCATAGGGCTAGGATAATTAACAAAAGAATTGGAATCAGCCCTTTTACTATGTTTTTTCTTTCTAAATTCATAAGTGTCTACCTTCCTTTTTCAGACTGCTAAGAATCTACCCTAAATTGTGATAGGATCCAAGATTAGTAAATTCCGCTAGAAGCATAATCATCACTTGCACTGGTATC
>JAEYWQ010000105.1 GCA_023428885.1 Bacillota bacterium | reverse complement strand
TAATATTACAAATGTATCCTTTATTGAAAACTTTTTATACATAGACATCTTAGGTTCTTTCCTCATCTTCACTCCTCCGATTTTTATTAATTAATCTGCCAATTTTGGAAAAAAGATTGACGAATATGCTGCCAAACAAGCCACCTATTATATTCGATTCAATATCATCTATTTCAAAATAACCTCTTTTTGACATATATTGCATACTTTCAATCAATAAACTGATAAGAAAGCAGTAATTGACTACCATAACTGTTCGTTTCATTACCTTTTCATATTTCTGAACCCCTGTTAATAAAGCACCAAGCGGTAAAAACAAAATAATGTTTAATAGGTTTGTCATATTCTGATCCATAGTATTATTGAACCATAACCATTTTGTATCTAATACTCTTGGTTGGCTTCCAGCCGCCCTACCAAGTAAGGTAACCTGAAGAATAAAAAAGAAATAGCTTATAAGCAGGATAAACATTAATTCTGTACTAATAAAAATTGTTTTTTTTCTAACTCTAACATAGATCATGCAACCAATATGTACAACACAGGCTCCAATAAGCGAAAATATAAGGAAATAGATAAAAGATACATTTTGAAATTCTAAATAACACATCTTCCAGAAACTATTCCAAAACTTTATCCATAATTCGTCCATACTACTACCTCACCTGACTTAACAACTATATTTCAGGTAACTCTCTATTCTTTTTTTGTGCTAAGTAACAGGAATAAAACGGAATACTACGTTTTAACTTATTGTATCTACGCTTTCTCACTATAATTTGTACCTTGTCAAACAAGGCTGGCCATTTGGTCATCAAGCGTTTTAACTGACTTTTCATACTTCTGTCATCATCTACCTTGATACGCCATTCACCTGCACATAAATGTACCGCGTAATGCCTTCCTGTCAAAGTACCAATTTCAAAATACTCCTTTGGAAAGATAACAAAATCTCCTAAGTCCTGATACTTATTATTGAGCTTGAAATTTGGATAACTCTTCAATATGTAATAGGTGTAATAATAGTTGCTGGTCGCATAACCATTGACAAGTAGTTGATCCTGAGCCCAAACAAATATTTTTTTGCTATCCTTCTTCACAAATGTAGTTGCATCATACATCTTTAATAAATTGTGAATCAGAGGATTTCCTGCTTGTGAACCAATAATGGCTGATCCAACCGAACAATCAAATATAAAATTGAAAAATGCCTTATTATTGAGCAAATCATCAAAGGGTTTAAATAGCTTCACATCAGTATCTAGATAGATGCCACCATATTCATAGATAGCCTTCAACCGATAGTAATCACCAATAAATCCAAGTTTCTTTTCCTTATAAGTGTTCCTGACAAATTCATTTTCTTCAAAACTACAATTACTCTCATCCCAACGCATGATCTTATAACCCTTTAAGATTTTCCACGAGTCAATGCATTTTTGCAGACTTTCTGGTAATGGTTTTCCGCCAAACCAGCAATAATGAATTATTTTAGGAATCTGACCTTCCCTATGTTGTAAACTATGGTTCTCCCTCATCAAAACTCTCCTCTCCGAATAATCTTATCATAGAATGTATTGGTTAGTTTCATGTAGTCACTATGAAATCTAGTACTTAGTTTATGAAACCCTGTCTGCTCCTTTAATAACTGATATTTCAGATCATCAAAATTAGAGAATATATAGCTTGCAAGAATGTGCTCATCTACCTGGCTCACAATAGGTATGTTTCTATATTCATTCTTATAATATTCCAAGGCCATTGTCATAAAAAGATGAAATATAAAGTAATTCACAGCTCTGTTATATTTCCTCCAGTAATGATATAGAAATTCTCTTGTCAAACAATATATGTTTTGATTCGTTGTTCCATACAATAACCAGTTATTTGTCGCCATGATCTCAGGATTAAATCCAAAATAGTAGAAGCTATACATGAAGATTGGTATCTCATCAATGTAGTGAGTTAGTCTATTATCTGTACATAACACGGTTGCATCAATCCAATACCCCCCGTGGCAAATCAACAATTCTAATCGCAGTAAATCAGAAAAATGTGCTGGTCCAATGATACCTGCTTTCCACTTCTCTATGATAAACTCTGGTAATGTTACATAATCACTTAGATTATTCTGATCGATGATAATTATCTTCTTATCAATCAAATTTCTTTTTAGGGATTCTAAACATCGTTTGACCAAATCAGGTGCTTTATCAATCCCTTGAAGCCAACAAAACCATACCGTCTCTTTATTCCTTACCTTTTCTTCCTTTTCCCAATCACGATCTTTCGTACACACTGTCCAGAATTTTCTTTTTAATCGTTTATAATACAACATTCGATGTTTTTGTCCCATCATGACATTATACAAGAATGATAACTTGGGCGTATTATACTTTAGTTTTAACATAATATTGTCATATATAGAGCCAAGTAACATTCGATCCTGGATCTTGTACTCTATTTTTTTTATCCCTTCATTATTAGACATAAAAAGCATTTACCTCCTTCTCTCTATTTTGTACTTGTCATCTTATATAAAAAATGAATAACGCTATATTGCCTAATACGAAGAAAAATACAGACAAACTTCTTCTTATAACTAATTTCAGCGGTTTTCAAAGCATCCAAAAATCTATGATACAATGCAATTTCTTTGAGTTTCTTATATTGATAACTTTTACTCCAGTTTGACTTCGTGCAGATTTGCTTAAAGTACATTATGCATAGATTCACATATAGGGTGTTAAGGCACTTTAATTGCGTCTTATGATCATCAAAACTCTGGCAATATCTAAGAGTTATTTCATAAAAGTTAGTCAAGGCTTCGAAATAATTCTCATGGAAGCGGAATACAAGGGTACCAGAATTCTTAAGATAATAATTATAATACATATTTCTAGTTAGCACTGTCTTCCTACTAGCTGCAATAGTTTGTATTGAAAACGCCATATCTTCACAGATGGAAAACCTCTGATCAAATCGGATATTGTTAGAAATAAGTAAATCTCTTCTAATAAGTTTATTCCACGGTGGATTTAGAATTTCTTTTTCCACTAGAACATTAAACCAGTCATGGAATATCTCCTCTGCTGATCCACAAAAGTCACTTTCTAGGCTATTCTCAATTATATGGTTATCATCAATCATATAATAACGAAAACTACATACAACTACATCTGCTTGATGGCTCTTAGCAAGCTGTACACAACCTTCAATCATATCTGGTTCAATGGAATCATCAGCATCCAGGAATAGAATGTACTCACCGGTCGAACGATCAAAACCAAAGTTCCTTGTAGCACTTACTCCAGAATTGGCTCTATGATACACTGTAATTCTTGGATCCTTCCTTCTATAGTTATCACAGATTTCACCCGATGCATCACTACTACCATCGTCTACCAAGATCACTTGCAGCTTCTTATATGTCTGCACTAATACGCTATCCAGACACAATTCTATGTAACTTTCTGCATTAAAAACAGGTATTATTATACTGACAGTCTCCATACTACACCTCATTACTTGATATACAGTGAATGTTTCTTGTTCTCTTGTTTTCCGCTATTTTGGACTTCTTTAACATTTTCTGGTAAACAAACATAAATAGCAAACAATATATACAAATACTTTAATGTTTGTAAGGAATCTACCCAGTATAAATTGATGCAGTAACAAAGACATCCAACAAACAATGTTTTACTAATTTGGGATTTCTTCTGAATGCTACTCTTAAGCATTCTAATCAGAAATTGTAATATAAAAACGATATAGCATATCATACCTGGATAGGCATACCGAATATATTCAGCGATATAGTAGTTATCTACTGATTTAATGAATGCCCCATTTACCTCACTCATAAAACTTCGTTTTCGTCCTAGCCCAAGGAATGGATTGAGCCAGTCAACTTGAAAGATATACTTTAATTGTTCCCTGTAGTTCGAGCTACTGCTAAGTGCTTTTAGATCTGCTCCATAGGCAAGGGAATATG
>JAEYWQ010000055.1 GCA_023428885.1 Bacillota bacterium | reverse complement strand
AAAAGCCCCTTATAGGGGCAGAGCAAACCACCGGCTAAGCCGGTGGTCATGATTCCTTAAAATGAACTTCTGGCTGATAAAACTCAAAAATTATAGTGTCATTTTTCTTCTCAATTTCAGTAATATTATCATTATCACGTACTGTCCAAACGACTTTCATAGCACCCATCATATCCACAAGTTGTGCCAGCCAAGAACGTTTTTGCTTGTGATAGCTAATAAAGTGTGGTCGTGTGATAAAGTTTGTCAGTAAGCGGCTAAGAGCATATGCCTGATAGCGCTTTAGTTCACCTTTAAACTCTTCAGGTCCTGCACTTAACTGGCCACGTAATATATGAGGGGCATTCCGCTTGAACCAAGCGACAATCAGAGGTTGAAAACTTTCAATGCAGTAGTCGCCCTTATAGTTTTTAAGATATTCATAAGTTTTCTTACATAATTCTTCGTTCTTTGGTCCATTTTTTAGTTCCACAACTAATGGTACCTGTCCATCTTCAAGTGCTAGAAAATCAGTAAACAGTGGAATTCTTTCTTTGGTGTTATATAAAGAAAACTGTAAAAGCTCTTCATAAGTATAGTCATCCACCCTACCTTCCACACCACAGACACGCTTTAAGGTATTGTCGTGAAATATAACAATTTGCTCATCTTTAGAGAATTGAATATCTAGCTCTATACCATAGCCATTGGCAATGGCAGCACGAAAGGCAGCCATGGAATTCTCAGGAATCAACTTATCTTTGGAATGGTAGCCACGGTGGGCTATGTTACGTTTTATGAATGGTGCTCTCAACTCTTCACTGCTATACCCAGGAGCGATTAAGACTGAAATAAATATCAGAAGGAATAAGATATTTACAACTAGGATGATAATTGGTATCATAAATGTGACCTTCTTTGCTAATAGTATTGATATGGTTACATATTAACACAAGGAGCTTACTAGGTCAATGTAGACAAGATTATGAAAGGTGGCAGCTTAGAATGAAGTTAATGATAGCATCTGATATTCATGGCTCAGCTTACTATTGCCAAAAGCTGATGGATGCATACAGACAAGAAAATGCAGACAAGTTATTGCTCTTAGGCGATTTATTATATCATGGACCGAGAAACGACTTGCCAAAGGACTATAATCCCAAGGAAGTTATTGTAATGTTAAATGCTATGAAGAATGAAATACTGAGTGTTCGTGGAAACTGTGATTCAGAAGTGGATCAAATGGTCCTTGAGTTTCCAATGATGGCTGATTATATCATGCTTTATGTAGATGGGCTTAGCATATTTGCGACTCATGGTCATCATTACCATGAGAATAACCTACCTCCTCTAAAAAAGGGTGATATCCTGCTACATGGACATACGCATGTATCAGGAATTCGTAACCTTGGTGACTCGATCATAGTTAACCCAGGTTCCATTTCTATACCAAAAGAAAACACCAAACATTCTTATATGATAATGGAACAGGGAAAATTCTTTCTGCATAATTTAGAATAAATAGTAGACATAAAAAAGTACCGCTAGTATTAGAGCGGTACTTTTATTGTATAAATGATTTTAGGTGAAGCCATCTCCTATTGCTTATGAACTTAGCTTCATATCACCAGGTTTAATCCATCCTTTTTTACGCATGAATTCTGAAGTGACGAATGAAAGAACAGCTGGCAGTATAAAATGTACTAGACCAATGAGTAAAAGCGTTCGTACAGAGCCAAAGGTAGGAGCCATTGTATCATATGCGTTTAATTGGCCCACTAGACCTGAAGTTCCCATACCAGAACCTGCGGGATTGTTTGTCATACCAATGACAGCAGATATTGGTCCTGCAATTGCACTAGCTATGATGGCTGGGAGCCAAATGATAGGCTTTTTTACGATATTTGGCATCTGGATCATACTGGTCCCGATACCTTGTGCAATGAAACCGCCCATTTTGTTGTCACGATAGCTGGCAACAGCAAAACCAATCATATTCGCACAACATCCAGCTACAGACGCACCAGCGGCTATACCAGTAAGACCTAGTGAAATACCTATAGCTGCAGAACTTATTGGAAGAGTTAAAGCAATACCCATGATGACAGCAACGATAATACCCATAATTATTGGACGACGGTCAACACCCCAGTTTACAATATCGCCGATTCCAGTCATGAACTTTGAGATTCCAGGTCCTACGAAAAGTCCTACAATAGAACCGGAGAGGATGGAAACAACAGGTGTTACGATAATATCAACTTTTGTTTTTCCTGCTACAAGGTGACCGATGGTTATTGCAATATAGGCAGCAACAAAAGCTCCTAAGGGTTCTCCTGGTGCTTTTATGGTCAACAGATTGCTTTGGGCATCAAAGAGAGTACCTGCTAATATCTGGGAAGCATATCCGCCAACAAAACCAGCAACTGAAGCAGTTATTACAACCAATGGGCTCTCTTTAAACTTATATGCAACACCACAACCAATACCTGCACCAGTTAATAAGCTGGCTACTCTACCAATGAGTTTTAGATAGGTCGCAATATCTCCAGATAGAAAACCTGCAATCTGAATTAATATTGTACCAACAATTAAAGTTGAAAATAGACCTAGGGCCATTCCGTTCAGGCCATCGATAAAGATACGATTTAGCACTTTCTTTATGTAAGTCATAGTTTAACCTCCCAAGATTAATAAAAAAGACAAGACCTTGTATACATGGATATACAACTGTCTTGTCAGTTAGAGTAACATAGCTTTTAAAGTATGTCAATATGTTTCACAAGCATTACTCACTATAATGTCTTATGAAATTTATTGGTGAACTGTAATTAGATATCCTTTCCTAAGTAAACTTTGCTCAATGTTATTTAAAATCTCTTCACTATCTGCTTCTACCGTATGATAGTGGCAGTCTCCTGTCAATTCTTTTAAAGGAACTGTTTTTCTTGTTTTTACTTTATTGACAAAGTCATATACATCCAGACGTGTTTTCAGCAGTAGATCTGCTTCTATAGAACCATAGA
The DNA here is from genome assembly GCA_023428885.1 of Bacillota bacterium. Classification (GTDB taxonomy): domain Bacteria; phylum Bacillota; class Clostridia; order Lachnospirales; family Lachnospiraceae; genus Lachnoclostridium. The sequence goes on along the minus strand of JAEYWQ010000055.1, from coordinate 1,170 downwards.
TTTCGTGGCTCACAATGACATCTAATACGGTACCACCATGATCGATGATGGTTAATAGTTCATCTTCAATCTGATCAGTTGTGTGCTTAACATAAAAGCAACGATTTACTTTTTCCTGTTCTTGATAATATAAAAGATAACCTTTGGTGGTGGATAGAATATTCTTATTCACAGCACGAAGTAAAGCAATGTCTTGAACAATCACTTGCCGGCTAACATTGAGACGCTTGGCTAGTTCGGTTCCTGAGATTGGTGCCTTTGATTTTTTCAGAAGTTCGATAATCTTTTCCCTACGTTCGTTGCCCTCCATACGTCCCTCCAATTACATTGCTGCAACAAGTGCATTCATTAACTTAACTGTGTGCTCGATTGCTTTTTCTTCAAAGGCAGGATAGTCCATCTGAGCACTATTATCCGCTTTATCAGATATTGCACGTACAATTAAAAACGGTATCTTATTTAAATATGCTGCATGTGCAATAGCAGCTCCTTCCATCTCAGTACACATAGGATTGAAGTTAGAAATTAATCTTTCTTTTACCAAATGGTCAGCGACGAATTGATCTCCACTGACGACACGGCCAGTGTGCGTTTGAATATCAGGATTTACCTGCTCACATACTTTTTTAGCAAGTTCCACCAATGCTTGTTCAGCTACAAAGATGGATGTTTCCATTCGAGGAATAACCCCTGGTGCATAACCAAAGGAAACTGCATCCATATCATGCTGCAAGGCATCTGTTGATAGTACAATGTCTCCGATATTAATATCATTATTTAAGGACCCGGCAATACCTGTGTTAATAATAACATCTACATGAAAATCATCTACAAGGATCTGGGCGCATAAGGCAGCATTTACTTTACCAATACCAGAGCGTACGACTACAACCTCTTTTCCCTGCAATACTCCCTGATTAAATTCCATTGAGGCTTTGAATGAAACTTTTACCTCTAGCATATTTGATTTTAATTTTATTACCTCTTCTTCCATAGCACCGATAATTCCAATCATAATAACCCTAACCTTTCTACATACTTTCTAGGAAAGTTTTTACCGATTTAATATTTATTTTCTCATTATAACTAAAATTGATGTGTTTCACAATAAATTCATTTGCAAAATATAGAATTCTAGTATAGAATTGTTACTGTTCAGAGCCACAAAGC
>JAEYWQ010000031.1 GCA_023428885.1 Bacillota bacterium | reverse complement strand
GTTTTGTGACTTTTTACGCCCAAATAAGCTTGCTGTAAAAGACACCTTCTCTGCTTTCTCATTATGTTTCATATTCTTTTTTAATTCTTCTTCTTTTTTAGCCTTCTCTTGAATTGCAGTAATCATTTCACTGTCAATAACCCCTTCAACTTCAATGACTTCTGACTCTGTGGCTATAACTTGGGCACTTTCCTTGCTTTCTTCCCCTTCACCTGCAATCGTACCATAAGCTTCCTTCATTCGACTCTGAAACATGTCCGACATCATCTCACGATACTGATCCATTGGGTCAACACTATAAGTTCGAATCTCATCATTTAAAGCTAGCATTTTTTGATCTAGGAATGATACGATATCAGCACATTCCTTTAACTCACGTCGAATATGTGCTGGTGCATTACCCTCAAACTTATAGTACATCTTATGTTCTAAGCTAGCCCAGAAATCCATTGCAATCGTACGGATCTGGATCTCAACTTTCGTATCAATTACTTGATCCGACAAGAAGACAGGTATTGATACAATCATATGATAGCTCATATAACCATTCTCTTTTGGATTAATAATGTAATCCTTTACCTTTAATATTTTCACATCAGATTGATCCTTAATTAAGTCAGCAATTCGATAAATATCTGAAGTAAACGAGCATATAATACGAATACCTGCCACATCATTAATGTACTTTATGATATTCTCAACAGTTAACTCCATGTTATTATGTCGAATCTTCTTTGCAATACTTTGTGGGGATTTTATTCTTGATGTTATATGTTCAATTGGATTATATTGATGAGCTAGCTTAAACTCATTATTCAATATCTCTAATTTAGTGTTAATTTCTTTTAACGCAGAATCGTATAGAAAAATCGCACGACTCCATTCTTCTGCCTGATCATAAAAGATCGGTAGTTCCATATATTCACCCTTTCCTTGACTAGTTTTCCCTCTCAATCCTTTTTAAATGGTACCTATCTTTTGTACCACATTTTCCATTATAGCAAAATATTATGAACAAAACTTGAACTTTTTGAATCTTAACCAAACTTTAATAGTTTATTAATAAGCTGTTATTATTATAACTATCCAATACCTTAGCCCTTAGGAGATATTGCAATAAATAATAAAGAAAATTTGTTATGTTGTTCTAATTATAAAGAAAATTATAAAGAAAATATTAAAAAAATAAAAAAAAGGGGTTGACATTGAAAAAATATGGTAATATACTATGTGAGTAACGTATAAATCTGCTATGAGTCCGCACACTCAAAGCATAATAAGAAAAGGAGGTAAATCTATGTTTAATCATTTTAGTGCAAATAATAACTTTATAATTTCATGCAAGTTTACCTCTGGTATGCATATGTAATTCTTATGTTCATCTTAGAATTTATGCCGTGGTATCTTGCCGCGGCTTTTTTGTTGTCTTTTTTTGGTTAACCTGTGACTAACCATATCTTAAAATCCGCGCGCAAGTCTAACGCTTTTGTCGGATCAGCCCCAAAACGTTATCTACCTTGGTTATATGTAGTATCAGAGTCAAGGAGGAGAGACATCTTTATGAAAATTTTACACTATTTAAAAAAGTATTGGTACAGATATCTATTTGCACTGTTATGTATTGTAACTACAGTAAGTCTTGATATGTTAAACCCACAGATCACGAAAATCATAATTGATGATGTTATCACGGGTGGACAGCAGTCCTTGTTACCAAAACTATTATTAGGATTATTTCTAATTGGATTCGGCCGTTGTGTCTTTGGATACTTAAAAGAATATACCTTTGATTCTACGTCATCAAAGATTTGTGTAGATATTCGAAGGAAACTGTTTCATCATATTCAATCCCTATCCGTTAGCTTTTTTGATAAAACAAATACAGGTGAGATCATGTCTCGTGTCAAAGATGATGTGGATCGTATCTGGGATGCATTTAACTACGTTAGTATGTTAATAGCTGAAGTAATTATCCATACATCAATCATATTGTATTGCATGTTTCAATTAAATAATAAACTATTTATTATTCCAGTTATCGCTATGCCTCTTGTAGGCTGCTTAGCAGTTATTATGGAACGAAAACTAGGCAATGTCTATGAAGAAATTAGCGAAGAAAATGCAACTTTAAACACCATTGCTCAAGAAAACTTATCCGGTGTTCGTACGGTAAAGGCTTTTGCCAAAGAAAAATTTGAGATCAAAAAATTTCTATCTCACAATAAGCGCTATTATGATTTGAATATGAGACAGTCAAAAGTTTTAATTCGTTACCAGCCAATATTTCAGTTGATAACAAAGCTTCTACCAGTTGCAGTCATAATCTATGGAGGTTATCTAACAATCATTGATGAAATCTCCTTAGGAACCTTAGGTGCTTTTGTTGAGTACAGTTTTAACATTACCTGGCCACTCGAGATGATTGGTTGGTTAACCAACTCTGCTGCCAGTGCTTACGCCTCAAACAAAAAAATTAAGCAAATCCTTAATACCACTTCTGATATCGTAGAAGATCCAGATGCCTTGACCTTAGACAATGCAAAGGGAAGTATCCGTTTTGACCACGTATCATTTACATTAGATAATAAGGAAATCCTACATGATATTAGCTTTGATTTACCAGCTGGTAAAACCATCGGTATTATGGGGGCAACTGGTTCGGGTAAAACTTCAATTATCAATTTACTGCAACGTTTCTATGATGTATCGGAGGGTGCAATCTACTTTGATGATATTGATATTAGAAAACTTAAATTAGCCGACCTTCGTAAGAATATAGCACCTGTTATGCAAGATGTCTTCTTGTTCTCTGAGAGTATCAATGAGAATGTAAAACTAGGTATGAAACAGCATCTAGAAGATTCGACTGCCAAAGAAGCCTTAGCTGTTGCCGCAGCCAATGATTTCATTGAGCAGATGGAAGACGGTTACGATACCATCATCGGTGAAAGAGGTGTAGGCCTATCTGGAGGACAAAAACAGCGAATTAGTATTGCACGCGCTCTTGCAAAGAAATCACCGATTATAGTATTAGATGATTCCACTTCAGCGCTTGATATGGAGACAGAGCATCAAATTCAAGAAGAGTTAAGCAGATTGTCTGATACGACAAAAGTAATCATAGCTCATCGTATCTCTGCTGTACGTAATGCAGATGAAATCATTATCTTAGAAAATGGTGCAATTGCAGAACGAGGTACTCACAATGATCTATTAAAAAAACAGGGACTATATTACACAACATTCATGGCGCAATATGGAGAGTTTTTAGATGCTGCGAATCATGTGGAAGTAGAAACTGCTACCAGCACTAATTTAAAAGCAGCGTGTTATAAATAGAAGAAAGGATGTGATCGTATGGCAGTTAATGCGACCAAAGCTGACGAGAAGTTAGAAGGCTCGTCCAAGAAAATGACACTGCTTCGGCTCTTTCGATACCTACTTGTATATAAGAAATCCATAGCCATTGTTCTTTTTATCATGTTAGGCTGTGTTGGAATAACACTTGTTAATCCACTGATTATCGAATATGCCATTAATGTATATATCAAGAATAGAGATACCCAAGGGTTATTACGACTGGGAGTCGTAGCAGTTATATTGAATGTGTCACTTATCATTCTAATCAAACTTCGAATGTACATTATGTCAAAGTTATCCAATGATGTCCTAGTAACAATTCGACAGGAGCTTTACACGCACATTCAAACCTTAAGCTTTAAGTTCTTCGATTCCAGACCGACCGGAAAAATTCTAGCAAGAATTATGGGAGATGTTAACTCATTGAAGGATGTATTAAGTAATAGTGTTACAACCTTAATCCCTGACTTTATTACCATTATGTCAGTTGTAATAATTATGTTTATTAAAAACTATAAACTCGCTTTTGCATCTTTAATCAGTATTCCTTTAATGGCAATTGGTGTTGTATTTGTACAAACCAGAGCACATAAAGGCTGGCAGCTTCACCGAAAGAAAAGCTCGAATCTGAATGCTTTTATCCATGAAGATATCTCTGGTATGAAGATAATTCAAAGCTTTTCTGCAGAAAAAGAAGCCCAGAATGAATTTGATGGATTACTATTTGAACACCGTAAATCCTTTATGGATGCAGTTAAGTTTGCGGATGGATTTGGTCCAGTGGTAGATATC
>JAEYWQ010000388.1 GCA_023428885.1 Bacillota bacterium | reverse complement strand
TAGGTAAAACATGGTAATACTATGGTTAGATTGGAGGTATTACTATGTGGAGTGAACGTTATACGTTAGTAAATAATAAAACACTTTTACCATTAAAGAGACATGTCCCGTATAGGGAAGTATTTGCAGATAAAAGAATCAGATTTTTTCTTTCGCTTGTGGTCTTGTTATGGATTGCAGTTGGAGCACAGGCTTTGTCCAATCGGTTGTTTTTTAGAGAAAGCGATATCATGAGTGCCTTTGTTACAACAAACTCTGGCTTGATGGAAAGCACTCTTGAAGTTACAGCAGAATATGGTTCACAGTACTTAACAGTAGAGGATAAGGAATCATTGATTTCATATGTTGCTGCTGGACTTGGAATCTTAATAGATTCTGAGATAAAAACATATGAGAATGAAACACGGCAAGAATTTGTTTTTCAGAAACAGGCAGCAAGAGCAACAACAACAATTAAAGTTGTTACCATTGGAAATCGCGAAATTACGGATGCATTTAAGCAAAGTTTGGAAACAACAGGCCAAGTCACTCATTATATCATGGTCCGCATTGTAATATATGAGGATGCCAATAATGATGTATTATCATTTAAGGACACTGTTGAAAGTATCTTTCATGAACTAAATATTTCAGAGGGTGATATGTCAACAACGCTTCAGTTATGTGGAGCATTTGAGGGTAACTTATTACTTGATACAAAGAATAAGCTGGCTGATAATATGATATCATCTTTGGATGGAAAAATAGTGTTTGAGAATCGTAAGGATGAGCTATATACGATCTATGCCTATACTGGTTTGCTAAAAGAATATATAACAGTGGAGAATACTAAGATTAATATTCAAGTCGCTATGACTTATGACGAGGTGAAGAATTGCACAAAGATTTATTTGGCAACACCGATTATTAGTGGTGATTGGTAGAAAGAAAGAAAAATAATAGAATTTGAATAATTCTATTATTTTTTTTGTGTTTTTGACCGATAAACAAATTGTATTATAGTTACAGTTCAGCCAGATTACCGTAAGCGTAATTTATTGTCAGCGCAATAGGCGAACAGTAACGTGGAATTACTTCCGTTTGGCCTCCTAGTGAGAAAACGGTTTGGTCTTGAATGCGTGATAGACCAGAAAAATGAAAAGGGGGATATGAAAATGCATAGAGTAGCTATTGCTTGTGAGAAAGATAAGCTAGTAAATAAGCATGTCATGCTTACGATACTAGCTAGCTTATTACTTACTATAACTATGATCTTTGCTTTTAGAACAAACTCGGTAAAAGCCGCTACATCCAGTATTACAGTACAAGAAATTAATTATGAGGACAGTACCATAACATTAAAGGGAAATGACGGTGATACTGCTATCTATTTTTCTGATTACAAGGGAAAAACCTGGGAGATGATTCCTGGTGAACTGGGGTCAGATGGTAGCATTACTATGGATATATCCTGGATTTCTGTAAGTGCGAAATATACCATTAAATTCAAAGGGGATGCATCGACTGATGTGATCACTGTGCACCTTCCTAAGCAGCTTACTACGTTTAAAGCAACCTATAACCGTGTTAAGGGGACTATCACTTATGCAAATCAAGGTTCACGTCAAGTTCAATGGAGAAAGAAAGATAGTTATATCTGGACATTGGTAAATTCGTCTTCCATAGGAAAAGAACTTGAAAAGCTTAGTACACAAGGAGCGACCGTTTATTTTCGTCTAGCTCCAGTCAATGGAAAAACAAGCAATGGAATTATTGAGGCAGGTGAAAGACCAAGTAAGGAAATTGCTATTACAATACCTAAGAAAACGGCAGCTCCTACGATAACAATCAATGGTTCTAAATTCTATATACCAGTATCTAAGAATATGGCTTACCGTGTTGTGTCTGCAAATGGTACAACATCGGAATGGACAACCCTTAATTCTGCAAGCAACTTAATGTTAAGTAGCCTTGCTCCAAGTGCCTTGTATGGAAATGGAACAGATCAGAGTGAAGTTATCTTGCAGTTTAAGATGAATCCTACCAGTTCTTCTCAAGGATCTCATATTACTACCGTAACAGTTCCAGTACAAGAGGGTGCGCCAGATCTTGTTGAGAGTGGTGTTAGTATTAGTTATACAAGTTCAACCAGTCTTGCACTAACTGTAAAAGCAGCAAGTGCTGACAAGCCATTTGAATACACGATAGTAAAACCAGGGGAAAGCTTAAATTATCAGAATGCAACATGGAGCAGTATCACTTCCTCTAGCCCGATATCAATCAATGCAACTAAGGCACCGAAGGAAAGCCACATCTATATTCGTAAAGCTTCTATTCCAGCAAGTGCAAATGTTAAGTTTTCTCTAGCTTCCAAGGAAATTGAAGTGGTAGGAACCTTAGGAGTTTTATATCCAGCAACTACGCAGGCTACAGAGCTAACCACATTGATCACAACTGCAGGTATATGTAATGTTGATAACACAGATGGCTATTTGACCTTTACTCTCTATAGTTCAACCAAGGCAACAGTATCTTCCATTACCTTTAAAGATCAATATGGAAATACGAAGGGAACTGTAAGTAGTAAAAGTTCTGTCTCAGCAAATGCAAACTCGCATTCGACAGCGGATCAATATATTATTACAACACAGATTACCAGTACATCTAATATCGATTCTGTAACAGAAACAAAACTTTATGCTGATATTAAACTGAGCAATCAAGATACGGTAACTAGCAGTGCTACTACTGGAGTCATGTTATACATCTATCCGAAGACTGTGGTTAACAATAAAGAGAATTCTACTTATACAAATGCGTTTCAACGTATCTTATACTCTAATGATAGTAAGGATGCCAAGTCCTTTACTTTCCAACTTGATTTTGGGAAAGAGGATGTAATGGATCCTCACAATATTGGTAGCTCGAATAATGAGAAAGTCATGATTCATTCCATGACCCTTGGTAACTATCAGTTAATTGAGAATTCGGATTATCATGTGGTTTATTCCACATATAAAGATGCGGAAGGTGAGGATGTTCGTACGGCAAAAGTAACCGTGAATGTAGCTGATTTTGAGCAACAAGCAGCAACTACATCAGCTTCTGCAGCAATTGCACTTAAGATAAAGTTAAATAACGGGGAAGTCCTTAGTAATCAAGTTACAATCAAGTTCGTAGAAACAGCAACTTTAGTCAATGGACCTATCGCTTGGTCGATCTTAGAACGAAGTCTAAAGGAAACAACCCAGTCAACGGTTAAGAATCCTGATAATACCACGACAATAATAGAAACAGAAGTTGTAACCTTTGAGATTGCTCTAAAGATATTTAGTAATTCTTATGAAGTTGGTGTATCCGATGTTACCTGGGATGGTAAATCAATATTGAAGTCAGCTGAGATTAGTGATGGTAAAGCAGTGATTTACTTGTCCAATGCAAAGATAAACAAATTGGAAACTACTTCAACCACAACGAATAATCTTGTGATATCACTAAGCAATGGTTATACAATTACAAATGGATATAAGTTAACAATTATTAATGTAGATTAGGAGAGGAAAGCATGAATCATAATTATATACAAAAATTACTACGCATACTTGCTTTTGCTCTTGTTACAGTAGCTTTAATACCGTTTGCAAAAGTGAAAGCGGAGGAAACTACAACAAAAACAGCTGTTTCTGTGGGATTGATTGATTACGATGCCCTTACGATGCAGGTTAATTTAAATGGGAATGTATTAGCCTATTTTTCTACAGACAAAAATAGCTGGTATGAGGTAGATGGTAATATATCAACAGATAATAAGTCTGTATTCATGGATATATCTTGGGTTTTATCAACTGCAGATAAGACATTGTATTTGAAGGGAGACAAGGTAGATACTGTAATCTCAGTTACATTACCAGCCAAAGACACTACATTTAAGGTAATCTATAGTAAGGCCGAAAGCGATTTTACCTTTGATAATTATGATGAAGCAACTAGTTTTGAGTGGAAGAAAGCCAGTGATTACAAGTGGAAGTTAGTTTCTTTTGATGAATCAAGTACTACTTACAAGAAGTTTCTAAAAGAAATTGAAAGTCTTCTTTTAAGAGGAGGAAAGATTAATTTTAGAATCCCTCAGGTTATGGGTAGGAGTGAAACTTCTCCAGGATCACGTCCGAGTAAGGAAGTTACAATTACGCTCACGAAACGCGCCAATGCTCCTTCTGTTAAGGTAAATGCAAGCAAATTATCAATCAATACCACAACTGCAATGGAATATTACAGTGAGAGTGCAAAGAAGTGGATTGATTGCGATAAGGACATGTTACTTGAGGATATTGCACCTTCTGTTTTACTAAAAAAAGGTGCCAAAACGGTTACTCTAAAGATTCGCGTTGCAGCAACAGAGAAGGCTTCTTATTCAAAAACTGCCATTCTAACGATACCAGGTCAGAAGGCAGCACCTAGCATTGGCGGGTCAGGATCGGATATATCTTATTGGTATCAAAATGGTAAGCTGGTGTTACAGTTTAATAAAGCGTCAAGTACAAGTACCTATGGATTTGCAATCGTTAAGCCTGGTCAAGATTTTGATGTGGAAACGACAAAATTTATGAGTGTTTCAAACACAAAGGGAAAGATAATTGCGCTATCGGCTGCTCCTGAGGGTAGTGTAGTTTATATTCGTAAATTAGGTAATAATGAAAATACCGCGAAAAATATTAGCTTGGAATTGGCATCTGAACTTGCCAGCTTTAAAGTAACTTATAAGTAACAAAAAAGGTGGTTGCAAAATCCAAATATTGATTTTGCAACCACCTTTTTATTGTATCTCGGTACAATAAAACCACCGGCTATGCCGGTGTGTCCCCAAATAGCTTTAGCTTCAAGCAAAAAACCTCCTATGTTATAATAGTTGTGGGTTTGCCAACCACAAAAATCACATAGGAGGT
>JAEYWQ010000258.1 GCA_023428885.1 Bacillota bacterium | reverse complement strand
CATTTATCGAGTGCCTTTTATATATGTAGACAATTTTATTGAAACATTGACTCAGATTAAGGAATCCAGCGTGGTAATTTTTGCAGCTCATCTTGCAGGTGCCGTTCGATATGATACAGTTGACTATGGTCAGAAATCAGCAGTCATGATTGGCAATGAAGCTAATGGATTATCTGTTGAGGCTTCTGCCTTAGCAACGAAATGTATTAAGATTCCGATGGAAGGTAGTGTGGAATCCTTAAATGCTGCTATTGCAGCTGCGATATTAATGTATGAAGTCTATAAAAAGGACTATGCATAAATAACATAGATATTTATAAGACTGATAGTCATATGGATATGTCGGTAGTTGCAGTCTAAAGGCTTAGCCACAAGACTTGACCTTAAATAATTGAGAAACAAACTATATATAAAGAGGTTGTAAGCTTTCGCAGGAGATAAGCTTACAGCCTCTTTTTAAAAATCATGACATATTTTGGCGTGCGGTTAACTCTTTTCAAACAAACTCTTATGTATTATACTGTATGTAAAATTATGGAAAGGTAGGCTCTGCTATGATACAGGATCTTTATGATAACTATGTATTTCTATATATTATGGGAGGCTTATGTGGGTTAGGTGTATTTCTTAAGTGCTTTTTACTTGTTGTATATAATAAACTAATTAAAGCTTCAGAAAGTATGACGAGTACAAATAAGAACTGGCTAAAGAATATGAGACTTCGTTTTGAAAGTTCCTATCAGTTACAGTTAGGTGTGAATGATGTGGATACATATGTGGACAAGTATGTTAGTAAGATAAAATATGGTGGATTATTATTATCCACATGGGAGAATCTAAGTGGACAAACAATAGGTTTATGTTTGCTAACTGGTTCGTTTGCTGGGATTTTAGGCTTTGTATATGAATGTGGACAAGGTCCTGTTTTATTCACATTTTTTGCTGGAGCATGGACGGCTATAATTGTTAATATTGTTGATAATATTGTGAATATCTCAGCACATAAGCAAATGCTACGTTATAATTTAATAGATTATTTTGAGAATAACTTGAAGGTTAGAATGGAACAAGAGATTTATCATCCAGAAGCCCGTAGAAAATATCAGCGCCAATACTTTACTGAAGGTGTTGAGGAGATTCAGGTAGCTAACGCAGATAAGGATCATGAAATAGACTTAGCAGAAAAAGATTCAAACTTGTTATCAGGCCAAGAGCTCATGAGTGATGACAGTTCAAAGAAAGTAGAAAAGCAAGCGAGAAAGCAAGCTAAGCAAGATGAAATAGAAGCAAAGAAGAATAAAAAGGAAGAAATAAAGCAAGCAAAATTAAATAAGGTTCAAGCTAAAAAGCAAGCCAGACATGATGCAAAACAAGCTAAAAAACAAGCCAAACTAGATGCAATTCAAGCCAAAAAACAAGCAAAGCTTGATAAAAAACAACAGTTAATAGAAGAGAAAAAAGCAAAGAAGAGAGCGAGAGAAGATTTTAAGATAGCCAAAGAGAAGGCAATAATTGAGGATATGCTCGCAAAGAAGCAGGCCAAAGAATCACAGAAGGCTGCAGCGAAAGAGGAAAAAGAGAATCAAAGAAGAATAGCTCAGAAAGAGAAAGAGAGAATCGAGGATGAGCGTAAGCAAAAGGAGTTAGAGAATAATAAGGCATATAGAGAAAAGATGCGACTAAAACAAGAAAAGGAACGGGAAGCAATCAAACGAAGAGAAGAGCAAGAATTAGCAAAACGAAAGGAAGAACAAGAAGCAGCTAAGCGAAAAGAAGATCAAGAAGTAATCAAACGAAAAGAAGAACTTGAATTAGTAAAACGAAGAGAAGAGCAAAAAGCGTTAGAGAAGTTTAAGGAAGCGAATAAGAATAAGGTAGAGGATAAGGCTTTGCTTGTAAAAGATCAACCTGAGAAGTTCGAGAAGGAAGTGAACGAAAATATGTTTGATGAAGTTGCTGAAGACGAGGTTATCTCATTGACTGCTACAAGTAAAGAAGAAGACATGTTGATAGAAGAAGTTTTGAAAGACTTCCTTTTTTAATTCAACAATGTGTTGTAACTGATATTAAGATGTTGTAAAATATTCTAGTAATATTTTGCAGCATTTTTTTTGAGTTTTATGAGCTGTTTTAAATATCCTTTCAAAAAAAGTACTATTTATTGTGAAATTGGGCTAGTGATTCATGGTTTCATAAAAGAACAAAGGAAAACTCTAAGAAAACCTTGATAAGTTTGCTGTTGTTTGATAGAATAATCATGTTTATTTTGTAAATCGTAAGAATGAGGTAGTTAATGGGCATGATAGCCTTGATATTAAATGAGATAAAGGAGTGAAGCAGTATGTCTAAAGTTAAATTTGATTACTCAACAGCCAGAAATTTTATAACTCCTGATGAGCTTTTGTATATGGAGAAGATTGCTGAAAGAGCAAAAGAGGAATTACTAAGTAAGACAGGCGCAGGAAATGATTTTTTAGGATGGATTGACCTTCCGGTTAATTATGATACAGAGGAGTTCGCGAGAATCCAAGCTGCCGCAAAGAGAATCCAACAGGATTCTGAAGTATTATTAGTGATAGGAATTGGCGGGTCTTATCTTGGAGCAAGGGCAGCAATTGAGTTTTTACGTCACAGTTTTTACAATACTGTGTCGAAAGATCTTCGTAAGACACCTGAAATCTATTATGTTGGTAATAACATTAGTAGCACATACTTGACTCACTTAATTGATGTTATTGGCGAGAGAGACTTCTCAGTTAATATTATCAGTAAATCTGGTACAACAACGGAACCAGCAATTGCATTCCGTATTTTTAGAAAATTATTAACTCAAAAGTATGGTAAAGAAGGCGCAGCCAAGAGAATTTATGCAACAACAGACAAAGAAAAGGGAGCGCTTAAGAAATTAAGTAATGAAGAAGGCTTTGAAAGCTTTGTAGTACCAGATGATGTTGGAGGTCGTTTTTCTGTTTTGACTGCAGTAGGCTTATTACCGATTGCTGTTAGCGGTGCTAATATTGAACAGTTAATGGCTGGTGCAGCAAGTATGAGAGAACGTTGCTTATCCAATTCCTTTAAGAATAATGATTCTGTATTATATGCAGCAGTACGTAATATCTTATTACGTAAAGGGAAATCAATTGAAATCCTTGCTAATTATGAGCCATCCATTCACTTCGTTTCAGAGTGGTGGAAACAGCTATTTGGAGAGAGTGAAGGTAAAGATCAAAAGGGTATCTTCCCTGCCAGTGTTGATTTAACTACAGATTTACACTCCATGGGTCAGTTTATTCAAGATGGTCAGAGAACAATGTTTGAAACAGTCATCAATCTTGAGAAGTCTACTTGTACCGTAGTGCTAGAAGAGGAAGAGGTTGATCTTGACGGATTGAACTACCTTGCTGGTAAGACAGTAGACTTTATTAATAAGAGTGCAATGAAGGGAACTTTACTTGCGCATACCGATGGTAATGTGCCTAACCTTATGGTTACTATGGAAGATCAAAGCGAAGAGGCTCTTGGAGAGTTATTCTACTTCTTTGAATTCGCTTGTGGTGTTAGCGGATATATTCTTGGAGTTAATCCATTCGATCAACCAGGAGTTGAGAGCTATAAGAAGAATATGTTTGCTTTACTTGGGAAACCAGGATTTGAAGAATTAAATAGTGAATTACAAGAACGTTTAAAATAGTGTTTCTGATGGGAACGTCAATGATAATGTAATGTTATCATTGACGTTTTTTTATTTAATAGGAAATTGCGTCGCATTTCCTATTAGATAAAAAGCCCTTCGGGCATGATGCGCAGCTTCGTGCGCGGAACAAAAGTGTTCGCTTACGTTAAACTACATCGCGAGAGTGTGCGAAGCACACTTTTGTTCGTGCGAAAGCAAGTATTCTAAGCACACTTGGATTATGAATAATTTATCTACTAAGGATAAAACTGTTATCAATGCATGTTTTTTTTAGGAAGCTTGTCATAGAAATGAGGGAAGATATGAGACGAATAGAAACACAGCTTGCGATACAGTGTGCTCCAGTCATCTTGGGTATAAAGATATCTAATCTGTTAATTGTTGATTCAGCTTATAAAAATGCAGTAAAGTGTATCTTTCATGATACGGAATTATCTTGTCATTTACTCTATCAAAATAAGGACAAAGTGATTTTTCTCATCTATTACCCTCACCCACTAAGAAGCTATCTAAGTGAAGCTCCTGTATGGAGGCTGATACAACAATTTGGATATCACACGAAAAATCTACATCAAATTTTAGTAGAATTTAACCGTCGTTATGTTTTGTTTATGAACACAAAACGAAAGTTTCCACATGAACTGGGTTTATTATTAGGTTACCCTCCGGACGACGTTATTGGTTTTATAAAGAACAAGGGAAAAAATTATTTATGGATAGGATATTGGAAGGTATATAGCGATCTTGATAGTGCCTTGCGTACCTTTGAGCGATTCGATAAAGCTAAGAAACTTTTACTTTCTTGGGTGGTTCATGGTGGATCAATTCGAGAAGTCATAACATTTCGCAAAGGGAAAAATAGGAATTACTATAATTATAGAAAAAGAGTAATTGACAAAAAATAAATATGCGATATAATGTATAAATAAACAATTGAACGAATAAAAATACAATACAGTATATCGGGAGGTAACACTATGAATCTAAAAGGACGTTCTTTTCTAACTTTGAAGGATTTCACCCCAGATGAAATATTATACTTACTCCAGTTAGCAGCAGATTTAAAGGCGAAGAAAAAGCAAGGAATCACCGGCCAAAGCTTAAAGGGGAAGAATATAGCTTTGATTTTTGAGAAACCTTCCACACGTACCAGATGTTCATTTACTGTAGCTTGTGTTGATGAAGGTGCGCATCCAGAATATTTGGGAAACAATGATATTCAACTTGGCCATAAAGAGAGTATTGAAGATACTGCTCGTGTTTTAGGACGGATTTTTGACGGTATTGAATTTCGAGGTTTTAAGCAGGAAACCGTTGAAAAGTTAGCAAAATGCAGTGGTGTACCAGTTTGGAATGGCTTAACTGACTCCTACCATCCAACTCAGATTTTAGCTGACCTCTTAACTTTACAAGAGCAATATGGAGAACTTAAAGGACTTAAATTGGTATATGTAGGTGATGGAAGAAATAATATGGCCAATAGTTTGATGATCGGATCTTCAAAACTTGGTTTACAGTTTGTTATCCTTGCTCCAAAGAGCCTTTGGCCGGAGGAAGAGTTAGTAATGACCTGTCAGGGGTATGCCAATGTATCCGGGGGATCAATTACCATTACTGATGATTTAAATGCGGTCGAGGGGGCTGATGCGGTCTATACTGATGTTTGGTGCTCTATGGGAGAGGAGGCAAAAGCAGAGGAAAGAATAAAGTTACTAGGTCCATATCAGGTGAATGCAGAATTGATGAAAAAAACAGGAAATAGTAAGGCTGTATTTTTACATTGTCTACCTGCAGTAAAAGGTTATGAGGTTACTGAGGAAATTTTTGAACAACATGCTGATGTTATCTTTGATGAAGCAGAAAATCGTATGCATACCATAAAGGCAGTTATGGTTGCAACCCTAGGAAACTCGTAAGATTTATATGTTAAATGGCCAAGAAATTACTATAATATAACTCTAATGATTTTTTAATTTGTATTTCTGCTCTCTAGAGGTTATGATTATATCATAGAACATGGTTAGCATAACATTTTGGCGTAATTAAAATGGGAAGAAAAAAACGCCGTTATGCCTGGTACCAAGGTGCCAAATCATAGAATCGAAAGGAGTGAAAAGATGAAAAGAAATACTTCAAGTTATCTGTGGGGTGGAATACTAATATTAGTTGGTATATTCTTGGCAGGAAGAGCGCTAGATTTATTTAGATTTACAATCTTTTTTGACGGATGGTGGACTTTATTTATTATTATTCCTTGTTTTATTGGACTATTTAGCAATGGTGAGAAATCCTCTAATCTAATAGGATTATGCCTGGGTGTATTTTTGCTATTATCAGCACAAGGGATCATCAAGTGGAGCATGTTTGGACCTTTGTTTTTAGCCTCTGTTTTAGTGTGTATAGGGTTTAAGATGTTATTACCTAATCGTAAAGAGAAGTATGAGGAATCAAACTACAAAACCTACGAGAGCCAATCCAATAATGGAAACACATCCAACAATTTTACAGGAAGTAATGCAAAAGCAGAAGATGCTTCCAACATGAATGGAAATTCACAGCAGGGACCTAATTCAAATGATCATGGGCAGCAGAGTGCCAATGGACAGAGTTCATCCCACACTTATTCCTATAGTTATCAAAAGTCTGCTAATACAAATAGTAGTTACCAGAATAATTATCAGAATAACTACCAGAATACCTATCAAGGGAAGAGTACCGATGCACCTTTTGCTTGCACTGCTGTCTTTAGTGGAAGAGATGTTCGTTTTGATAACGAGGTCTTCCGTGGTGCAGTATTATCAGCAGTATTTGGTGGGATTGAAATGGATTTAAGAAATGCAATTATTCGCGAGAATGTTGTTATCGAAGCTAAGGCGGTGCTTGGCGGTATTGATATTTTTGTACCAAATTACGTAAGAGTTGTAGTAAATTGTACACCAATACTTGGTGGGGTTGACAATAGAACCATAACTCCATATGGAGCAGATGAAAAGACGATCACAATATATTTGAATGCAACTTGTGTTTTGGGTGGTATCGATGTAAAATAGTACATGATAACACTGTTAGGAAAAAAGAAGCTTTGGCTGGCACAGATTCTTAATGTGTTTAGCCAGAGCTTATTAATTTGCGCGAAAGCAAAGTGAGCATTGCAAGCTTGCTTGCATTTATGCGAACGCGCACGTGAACCGAAGAAACTCGCGTAGCGTGTTTCTTTCGGTTTTGCGCGAAAGCAAAGTGAGCATAGATCTAATTGTGAATCGAGAGAGTGTCGAAGAATTCTTTTATAGAGAATAGAGTGAAAGTGTAGGGATAATCATGAATCGAGATAGTTTGGTTTTATGTGCTAGCAATTCGTATGAAAAAAAATATTATCTAGATGATAATTTTAGTGGCTTGCCTCAGAGTATACAAGATGAATTGAAAATTATGTGTGTATTATATACAGAGGATATTGGTGGTATTCTAACATTGGAATTCGATGAAGATGGAAACCTTCAATTTTTGGTTAGTGCGGACGAAGGAGATTTGTTATATGATGAAATCGGTAGTGTATTAAAAGTCAAGCAAATACAAGCCGAGAAGCGTGAATTATTAGAATCCCTAGAATTATATTATAAAGTTTTTTTCTTGCATGAGGATGCATTAAAATTATTAGAGAACGAGTAGGAGGAGGATATATGCTTTTAGTACTAGATGTTGGTAATACGAACATAACCATGGGTGTGTTTCAACAAGAGGAAATCATAGCGAGTTATCGGATTACAACAAAGATTCCAAGAACTTCTGATGAGTTTGGATTATTAATTTGCGATTTACTTGCTGCCAAAGGTATCACTAAGAAGCAGATTGTAGATGTGATTATAGCGTCAGTAGTACCGAATATCATGTATTCATTGAATAATGGTATCATTCGATATCTGGAAAGAACTCCATTAATTATTGGAACTGGTATCAAGACGGGAATTAAAATTGCAACACCAAACCCAAAAGAGATTGGTGCAGATCGTATTGTCGATTTAGTAGCGGCTTATGAGATATATGGAGGTCCAGTCCTTGTGATAGATTTTGGTACAGCGACCACATATGACTTAATTACTGAGGATGGTAGCTTTATTGCTGGGATAACAAGCCCAGGAATTCGTATCTGTGCTAACGCTTTATGGAATGACACTGCAAGGTTACCAGAAGTAGAGATTAAGAAGCCAGATTCCATCTTAGCGAAAGAAACCGTTAGTAGTATGCAAGCAGGTTTGGTGTATGGTTATATTGGTCAAACAGAATACATTATTAAAAAAGTAAAAGAAGAAGCAAAGCTAGATAATCTAAAAGTTGTCGCAACTGGTGGTCTTGGCAAGATCATTGCGGATGAAACCACGATGATTGATGTCTTTGATCCATTGCTTACCTTAAAGGGATTAAAGCTCATCTATAAGAAAAATCGTGTGAAATAGCAGAATGATGAAAGTCAGTGAAGGAGTATTATGAGTTTTAAGATAGGTAAATTAGATATTAAAAACAATCTGGTATTAGGGCCAATGGCAGGTGTTACAGACCTGCCATTTCGTCTCTTATGTAAGGAGCAGGGTGCGGGATTGATATATACGGAGATGGTGAGTGCAAAGGGTATTTATTATAACAATAAGAATACGGATGCATTGCTTGAAGTTGAAGAGAAAGAAAGGCCAGTGGCCTTACAGCTCTTTGGAGAAGATCCTTATATTATGAGCGAGATGGCTAAGCGAATTGAAGATCGTAACTTTGACATTCTTGATATTAATATGGGATGTCCGGTGCCTAAGGTGGTGAACAATGGAGAAGGTTCTGCCTTGATGAAGAACCCAAAACGAATTGCTGAAATAGTGACAGCAATCGTAAAAGCGATTGATAAGCCAGTAACTGTAAAGATTCGTAAAGGCTTTACCGAACAGACCGTTAACGCTGTAGAAGTTGCAAAAGTGATTGAGGACAGCGGTGCGTCAGCGATTGCAGTTCATGCCAGAACAAGGGAACAATATTATTCTGGATCAGCTGATTGGGATATCATTCGTCAGGTGAAAGAAGTAGTCTCAATCCCTGTCATTGGAAATGGAGATGTGAGTTCTCCACAGGATGTTTTAAGTATGATCAAACAGACAGGATGTGATGGAGTAATGATAGCTCGGGGTGTACGTGGTAATCCGTGGTTATTTGCTCAAATTAATGCTTTTATCAATGAGGGCAAGGAATTACCTAAGCCAAGTATTAAAGAGGTTATAGAGATGATTCAACGCCATGCTAGAATGGCGATAGAATACAAGGGTGAGTTTACTGCTATCCATGAGATGAGAAAACATGTAGCCTGGTACACACATGGTTATCCGTGTTCAACAAGATTACGGGGAAGAGTGAATGAGATTGAAACCTATGAGGATTTAGTGTCTTTGATGGAAGAATATATGGTGTTAATTGATCATAATTGATAAATACATTGGTTAGACACATGCCAACTCATGGATTCACTTGCGATTCTAGGTGTTCTTGTATATTGCAAAATAACTAACAAATCCTCTGCTAAGAAATAAAAAGTCTTAAGCACAATTCACAAAAAAGTATTAGGAAACCAGAAAGTTGTTGATTTTTCTTATCAAATAGTATAGGATATCTATCAGAAAGACAAATGTTCGCCATACGAATACATATTATTAATTGTGTGAGCGAATTGAAACAATAATGGGATTAAAATGAGGAGGCGTATTATGAGCAAGTTAAGAGTTGGAATATTAGGAGCAACTGGTATGGTTGGCCAAAGATTTATTTCCTTACTGGAGAACCATCCTTGGTTTGAAGTTGTAGTAGTTGCTGCTAGTCCAAGAAGTGCAGGTAAGACTTATGAAGAAGCAGTAGGTAATCGCTGGAAGATGACAACACCAATGCCGGAAGCAATTAAGAAGCTCATCGTATTGAATGTGAATGAAGTGGAGGCAGTAGCATCAAAAGTTGATTTTGTATTCAGTGCAGTTGACATGACGAAAGATGAAATTAAGGCAATTGAGTATGCGTATGCTAAGGCTGAAACCCCTGTAGTTTCCAACAATAGTGCTCATCGCTGGACTCCTGATGTCCCAATGGTAATTCCAGAAATTAATCCAGATCATTTTGATATTATTAAGAGTCAGAGAGAACGACTAGGAACTAAGAGAGGATTCATTGCGGTGAAACCAAACTGTTCTATCCAAAGCTATACACCAGCTTTACATGCTGTGAAAGAGTTTGGTCCTAAAGTTGTAGTAGCTACCACATACCAGGCTATCTCAGGGGCGGGAAAGAACTTCCAGGATTGGCCGGAGATGGTTGATAATGTGATTCCATTCATTGGTGGAGAAGAAGTGAAGAGTGAACAAGAACCACTTCGTATTTGGGGTAACATTGAAAATGGTGAAATTGTAAAAGCATCTGCACCATTGATTACCACTCAGTGTATCCG